>NZ_JAVRQI010000018.1:10161-92434 GCF_031854425.1 Paracoccus broussonetiae
CGCGCCGTCCCCGCCAAAGAACCGGTCGGTCCCGAAATCGCTGGCCGTGATGTCGAAGATGTCGTTGCCGGATTCACCGTAGAGCGAGTCATTTCCGGACCCGCCGATCAGGGTGTCGTTTCCCGCTCCGCCGTAAATGGTATCGCTGTCGGCACCGCCCTGCAGACTATCGTTGCCACTCGTGCCGGGGATAATAGCCATGGAATACTCTCATACTGAATGGAAAAAAATCAACACAAGCAATAACTTCATGTTTCGTTCCGGTGTCAAACGTTTTTGCAGCGTATTCAGCGTTGGCGGTAGGTGGAAAAATCCAACGGCAGAAGCATCACCTTCACGGAAAATCTCACCAAAGTCCCCCATGCCTGCACCGCGAGCCCTTGTTCTTTGCTGTGGATGCCGTTTGGGGGCCATTTGGGATGGAAAGGATCAGGGCGCAGTCCCCGCCCTAGCGAACGCCCGACTGCAACCTTTCGCTACGCCGACGAAGCAGTTCGACTGCCGTCAGCAGCAGGACCGAAACGATCACAAGGATTGTTGCGACCGACAGAATTGCCGGGCTGATACTTTCCCGGATGCCATTCCACATTTGCCGAGGAATGGTCTGCTCGTCGGGACTTGCGATGAACATGACGACGACGACTTCGTCGAACGAAGTGACAAACGCGAAGAGCGCGCCTGAAATCATTCCGGGAAGGATCAGCGGCAACGTAATGCTGCGAAAGCTTACCCAAGGGGTGGCGCCCATCGAGGCCGCAGCACGCGTCAATGAATGGTCGAAGCCGGCAAGCGTTGCCGTTACCGTGATGATGACAAAGGGAATACCCAGAATTGCATGTGCGAGGATAATGCCGAGGTAAGGAACACCCCAGTCCTGAATGCGGATGGACGAGTAGAAGAAGAACAGGCCTGTCGCAGTGATAATGACAGGGACGATCATCGGCGAAATCAGGATCGCCATGATGATGCGGCGCGCGGGCATCTCTGGCCGGCTGAGACCGAGCGCCGCCAGGGTGCCGAGCGCGGTGGCCAACAGCGTCGAGAAGAAACCCACGATGATCGAATTCTTGGCCGCGGCGATCCATTGGGCATTCTGCCAGAGATCGCTCCACCATGAGAGGCCGCGTGCGGCGTCAGGTGCGTGCATCCCGGTCGTCAGCAAGGCATCATACCAGCGCATCGAGAAGCCGGTAGGATCAAGCGACAGCATTTTCTGTGTGAAGGTGAAATACGGCTCCGCATTGAAGCTGAGTGGTATCACGATCAGGACCGGCGCAATCAGGAACAGAAAGACGAGGCAGCACATGGTCCGACGGACAAGGTGCCACGTCTTTTCAAGTGGCGTGGCGTAGATTGGAAGCGACATGGGCTTATCCCAGCTTGATGTTGTCGATGCCGATGAGGCGGTCATAGAGCCAGTAAAGCAGCAGGACCGCCGCCAGCAGGATCGCGGCCAGCGCAGCGGCCATGGACCAGTTCAGGCTACCTTGCATGTGATAGGCGATGAAGTTCGAGATCATCTGGCCGCTTGCACCGCCGACCAGTGCGGGCGTGATGTAATACCCGACCGCCAGGATGAAGACGAGCAGCGTACCCGCCCCGATGCCCGGCAACGTCTGCGGCAAATATACCTGGCGAAACGCGGTCCAGCTACTTGCACCCAGGCTTCGCGCGGCCCGCGTGTAATGAGGCTTGATCGGGCGCATGACCGCGTATAGCGGCAGGATCATGAAGGGCAGCAGGATATGCACCATCGCGATCACCGTCCCGGTCTGGTTGTACATCATCGCGAGACGGTTGGTGGGGTCGACAACCCCTGAGGCGACGAGCGCGTTGTTGACCACGCCCTGTTCCTGCAGCAGCACCATCCAGCTTGTCGTCCTGACCAGGAGCGAGGTCCAGAACGGGAGAAGCACAAGGATCATCAGCAGGTTGGACTTGCCCAAGGGCAAGGTCGCCAGCATATGCGCGACCGGATAAGCCAGCAGCAGGCAGATCGCGGTGATGACCGCAGAGAATGTAAATGTCTTCACGAAATGGGACACATAGATTCTGCGGCCTTCTTCGACCCGAACAACCTTGCCATTCGTGTCGCGTGTCAGGTCCAATGCGGCCAGGAAGAAGCTCGTCGTATAGGCCGAGGATGCCGAGCGCATAGCCTGCCATAACGCAGAATCGCCCCAATCCGCGCTCAGGTCGATTACCGCCTCGCGATAGGGCGGCTTCAGACCTTCGGCTTTGCGGGCTGCGGCGGTAAACAACGACCGCGAACCTGCTAGGTCGTAATTCACGCGCGTGCCGATCAGTCCGGCAGTCTTGTCTGCGCGCGCGTGCCGCAGGTCCGAAACCAGCGCTGCATACGCGGCCTCGTCGGGCGCGCTGTTCGGGTTTTCATTGAACCATGCTGACAGCACCGGCATGTTCGCCGAAAACGCATCATTATGGACTGAACGCAGCAGCATCTGTGCGATTGGCATCACGAAGCTGATCACGAGGAAAAGCAGAAGTGGCAACACCAGCAGCAACGCACGGCGCTTGGCCCGGACCTGAGCGGCGGCCAGCGCAGTTTTGAGCGAGCGGCCATCTGTCGTGAAAAGGCGGGATTGAGACGCGGTCACATTCGCGACCCCAAGGTTCGCAGAGACATCTGCCATGAACATTTCTCCGGTGTAGAAGATAGGGGCGGCCCGAAAGCGAACGCCGCCCCTTCATCGGACAATGAAAGCGAGATCCTTCAGATTTCCGGACGACTGCGTTGGATCAGTTGGTCAGCCAGGTGTTGAACCGCTCGCTGATCTCCACATCGCGGTCGACCCAGAATTCCACGGAAGACCGCAAAGCATGCTGGAGATTGGCTTCCGCGGTGGGCATGTTCTTGGCCATCTCGGTCTTGCCATCCTCGAACAGGCCGACCAAGGGCAGCGACGATTTGCGGGCCGGACCATAGCTGATCCATTTCGTCTGATCGGCTAGCCGCTGGGTTCCGGTGGCAAACTTGATGTATTCCAACGCCTTGTCCTTGTTTGGTGCGCCCTTGGGAATGCCGAAAAGCTCGTATTCGTAGACCTGACCGTCCCACACGACTTCAAAGGGCTTGCTTTCGGTGACGACGGCGCTGAACAGCCGGCCATTATAGGCGGTGGTCATCGCGACCTCTCCATCGGCCAGAAGTTGCGGAGGCTGCGCGCCGGCCTCCCACCAGACCGTTTGGGGTTTGATCTTGTCGAGCATCGCAAAGGCTCGGTCCAGTCCTTCGGGCGTCTCGAGCGTGGCATAGACCTCTTGCGGCGGAACGCCATCCGCCATCAGGGCAATCTCAAGGTTTGCCTTCGGGTTTTTGCGCATGCCACGCTTGCCGGGGAATTTTTCGAGATCGAAGAAATCCGCAATCGTGCTCGGCTTTTGATCGGCGAACTTACTGGTGTCGAAACCGTAGACTGTCGAGAACACCATCGAGGCAACTGCGCAATCGGTCAGTGCGCCATCCAAGAAATCCTCGGTCGCGGGGGTGCCATCGGGCGCCGCCGGCAGGCTGGCGGGATCGATCTCTTCGAGCAGGCCCTCATCGCAAAGACGCAGCGCATCGGTATATTCAAGATCCGCGACATCGACCGTGACGTTTCCCGATTCAACCATTGACTTGATAGGGCCGGCGGGATTGTCTGCCGAGGTCATCGTGATGCGGATCCCGGTTTCGGCCATGAACGGCTTGTTATAGGCCTCAACCTGGCTTTTTTCATAAGCGCCACCCCAGCTGACGACGGTTATGTCGGCATGTGCGGCACAGGCCAGAATCGAGAAGGCGCTTGTAAGCATCAGGAATTTCTTCATCATATCTTCTCCCAGGTGGATGTTTGTCTGACCTTTGCGGTCATGGTTATCGCGGGGGGGTGTATTTCAGAGAGGATCGAGCGCGCGAGCATCCTCGGAGTGCCAGCCGATATCGATCCGCTCGCCGGGCGTGAAACGGCGTTGACCCAGGGTGTTCCGGCATTTCATGACGAAATCATCCGAGCCGGCGACCTTCATCCGGATGCGCAGCACGTCGCCCATATAGATCACGTCCAGCACTTCGGCGCCAATCCGATGCGCGTCCACCGGCATCATCTCGGGCTTGAACTCGACCCGCTCGGGCCGGATCGAGACCAGTGTCTCTTGTCCCGCAGAGCGGACATTGACGGGCGTGGCGTCGATCAGTTCGCCGGTTGCAAGGAGGACGGTTGCCACAGACCCGCCAAGCGTCTCGATGCGTCCGGGCAGCTTGTTGTTCTCGCCGATGAACTGGGCGACGAAGCTGTTGCCGGGACGTTCATAAAGCTCGGCCGGCGGCGCAAGTTGCTGGATGCGCCCGTCGTTGAAGACGGCGACGCGATCCGACATGGTCAGGGCCTCGCCCTGGTCATGCGTCACATACACCACGGTGATCCCAAGCTGCTCGTGCAGGCGCTTGATCTCGAACTGCATGTGTTCGCGCAATTGCTTGTCCAGAGCCCCAAGCGGTTCGTCCATCAATACGAGCTGGGGATCGAAGACGAGTGCGCGGGCCAGCGCGATCCGCTGCTGCTGGCCCCCCGACATCTGCGCCGGGCGGCGATTTACCAGGTTGCCCATTTGAACCATGTCCAGCGCGCGCATGATCTTCGCCTCGCGCGCGGCCCTGTCCAATCCCCGCACCTTCAGCGGAAAAGCCAGGTTCTCACCAACGGTCATATGGGGAAAAAGCGCGTAGTTCTGAAACACCATGCCGATCCCACGTTTGTGGGGTGGGACGGAATTGATCGGCCTGCCCGCAAGCCGTATCTCGCCCGAGGTCGCCGTCTCGAAACCTGCCAGCATCATCAGGCAGGTCGTCTTGCCCGAGCCTGACGGCCCGAGCATGGTCAGGAACTCGCCCTTTGCGATGGTCAGGTTCAGATCCTTGACGACCAGCGTTTCACCGTCATAGCTCTTCTGAACTCGATCGAACGAGACGAACGTATCCCTTGCGACCTCGTTTTCCGGACTGATCCGGGCTGCGGTAGCTGTCCTCAAGTCTGGCTCCCTGTATGGTTTTCGCGACGATCCGGCTTTTGGCGTATCGCCGTCATTCCGGTTATCCGCCTGTGAGCGCTTGCACCGGACGCGCTGGATTGGAGAAGTGCTGAACCATCATTGAAGCAGCGTTTCATTGGGTAAATTAACGTTTTCCGCAACTCTGATTAGGGCGATGCTAATCTTGAGCGATGCTTTGAAAACAGACCGATCCGCGCAGGCGCCAGCTTTCCGGCTGCGACCTTTATGGGCACTGAAAACACCTCCCCGGAAATTCGTCTGCTCGATTTCCGGGAAGGCCCTTGCTTCAGGCAGAATGCGAAATTGCCGGCTGTGAACGTCTTCAGCCGAACGCGATGTCAGCCGCCTGATACCGCGCGCAGCGGGGATTCGACTGATGGGATCTGTCGGCCCAGATAGCGGTAGAAGTCCCAGATCGTGCCTTCATAATCGCGCGGCGCCAGTTGACCCGACGGGGCATGTCGCGATGCGAGCGCCCGCTGCATCTTTTCCAGCTTTTCGCGGTCTTCGCGATTGACCTCGTGCCAAAGGGCGATCCGCTCTTCAAGCTCGTCCTGCGTCAGTTCGTCACCATAGGTCGACATCGTCCACCGGACGCGGATGCGATCGACAGCCAACGGCTTGATGGAAAACGACACCAGCAGCGTGGCCGCCTGACTGGCGATCTGAGTCGGGAAAAGATTGAACAGCGTCGAGCGCTTTCGCTCATCATCCGTCAGGCCGGGCGCACCCGCCCCCCTTGATGCGGCAGTTTCGGGATAATTGGCGCAGTAAGAGGTGAAGCTGTCATCCGACATCGATTTCCGGCTAAGCCCGGTCGGCGTATAGGGATGCAGCGTTTCCGGATGGACGACCGAAAGGTGATAGGCCTCCATGAAGTTCTCGACTAGGCATTTCCAGTTCGTGTGCCAGTCCTCCTCGAAACTGCGCACGATCCGCATCCGAGACGGATCATAATTCCCCAGCATGTTCTCAAGTTGGCCAAGCCGGGGTGCAAGGGGCGCGGCATCGTCATCGAGATTGACATAGATGAAGCCATTCCAGATTTCACAACGGAATGTGGGCAGGCTGCAATTCTTTTCCGTGACGCCCTTGTCCCTCATCCGCGGCGCGTTAATCAGCTGCCCGTTCCCCCCATAGGTCCAGGCGTGATACGCGCAGACGAAACGCCGGGTCGATCCCACCCCCTCGACCAGAGGCATGCCCCGGTGGCGGCAAAGGTTGGACAATATCCGCACCTCCTCGTCATCACCCCGCACGACGAGCAGCGGCTCGTCAAAGAGTTGCGTCACGAAATAATCTCCGGGCTTGGGAATTTCATCGGCCCGACCGAGCGCGTGCCATTCCCTGGACAGGAAGGTTTCGACCTCGTAGCGGAAATAGTCGGGGTCGGTATAGAAGCGGCCGGGCAAGCACTGGGCCTCATGCTCGGGCAGGGCTGCGATTTCGCGCAGCGTGTCGTTCATCGCATTGATCTTGGCAAGGTTTTCTACAGCCATTCGACTACTCCGCCGCCAACGCGAAAGAGCGCTCGAACCCGGCCGTGCGTTCGGCGATGTATTGCATGAAGTCATAGATCGGACGTTCCAGATAGGACAGATGGCCCGGTTGCGCCGCATCGGCATTCAGGCCTCGGAAAACCTTCTCGGTGCAGCCGCGATCTTCGAGGTTCACCTCATCCAGCAAAGTCTTCAGCGACGAGACATATTCTTCCGCGCGCGTATCACCCATGAACTCGGGAGACAGTCCGCCGCCGAACACCATCGCCACCTGTCCGGTCCCCTTCGGATGCAAGGAAAGATACCAGAAATAGCCGGGGGTCAGCGTGATAAGGTGGCTGGGATAGAGGGTCAGCAGAGCCGTCGTCTTGCGCCAGCGTCCTTCCAGACGGGTATTGTCCGGATGCGCATTGCCGATCGCAAGCGAGGCTTCCTTGGTGATCCAGTGATAGTTGAAGTTCCGCAGGCCCGGCGGACAGTCCATCTCTTCCAGCTTCGAATGCCCGCCGACCGTTGCCGCATGGCAGACCGGCAGATGATAGCTTTCCATGAAATTCTCGGCCAGCACCTTCCAGTTCGTATCCCAGACATGGGTTTCGCGGAAGCATTCGACGTAATTCTGCACCTCGTACTGGGCGATCATCTCCTCGACCTCGCGCAGTTCTTGCGCGACACTCGGCCGAGACTCGTCCAGCGTGATATAGATCCAGCCAAGCCATTCCTCGCAACGGATCTGTGGCAGGCGATAGCTCTCTTTGCAAAAGCCGGTTGTCTCGGTCATGAACGGCGCACCGCGCAGTTGTCCGTCAAGTCCATAGGTCCAGGCATGATAAGGGCAGACGAGAACCCGCTTGTTGCCGCTGCCTTCGACGATCGTGGACATGCGATGCAGGCAGACGTTCGAAAAGGCGCGGATCTGTTGATCCTTGTCGCGCAGCACGACAACCGGCTGTCCAGCCAAGTCGTAGGTCATGTAGTCACCCACATTCGGCAAACTGCTGGCGCGACCGACGCAGACCCATTCTTTCGAGAAGATCGCTTCCAGCTCACGCTGAAGGAAGTCTGTGCTGGTATAGACGGATGGCGGCATTGCACGGGCATTTTCCAGCGGGCGGCTGGCAGCTGCGAGCAATTCGTCAATGGGTTGAGCTGGCGACATGGCTGACCTCCTTATTGTTGTTGTCAGGTTTCACTTCGGCCCGAAGGTTTTGGGCGAAGCGGATAAGGAGAGCTTGACCTTTTTTTTAAGAAGGTAAAAATTCATATATCCTATGATAAGGTCGTAAAAATATGGTTCGCTTTACTTTGCGACAATGTGCCTATTTCCGGGCAGTGGCGGAGCAAGGCGGCATCGCACAAGCCGCGCGAGTCTTGAACATTTCCCAGCCTTCCATCGCTCAGGCGCTTGAAAAGCTGGAGGCCGTGACTGGCCTGATCCTGTTTGATCGCCATCACGCCCGCGGCCTGACCCTGACAGTCCAGGGCCGTGCATTCCTTGAACATGTCGTGCGGCTGGAGCATCAGGCTCTTCAGGTCGAGCGCGAGGCGGCGGCATTGGCTGCCGAGCTGGCAGGCGAAATTCGATTGGGCGTGTTCTGGACCCTCACCCCTTTTTTCGCCGCCGACCTGATCCGCAGTTTCGCCGAGGCAGAGCCCGCGCTGACCATTACGCCACGGGAAATGTCGCTGCTGGAACTCGCCGAGGCGGTGCGGGAAGGCTCCCTGGATTTCGCGCTCACCTATGACCGGGGTGCGGACACCGCGGGGTTGAACCTGCTCGAGTTGGCGTCCCTGCCCCCGATGGTGGTCGTATCGGCTGGACATCCCCTGGCCGAGCGTACTTCAGTCAGACTGTCCGAACTGGCGGATGAGCCATATGTGATGCTGGACGGTCCGGGCAGCAGGCATTATTTCGAGGAGCTGCTGTCGGAAAACGGCATGACTCCACGGATATCCTATGTCTCGTCGTCATTGGAAGCCGTGCGCAGCGCGGTCGCGGCCGGATTTGGTTTCACCTTCCTCGTGATGCGCCCGCCATCATCACGGACCTATGACGGGCGCGAGGTCAGGACATTGGCGATCGAAAACGATGTGCGACCCCTTCGCGTGGTTCTTGCATCGCGGGAGGGAGTTCACCGGGGCCTCGTCGCCCGCCGCTTTGCCGAACACGCGCGCAGCTATTTCGAGTCTGCGGTTCGACCGAAGGCGAGGTGACGGCCTATCGCATGAGGGATTTCAGGTCGGTGGCCATGTCGGCCAGAATGTCGGGATCGACGGTTCGACCGGACTCGATCAGCCGCTTGCCGACCATGAAGGCCTTCGGGTCGTTCATTGCGTCAACGGCCAGCAATCGGTCGGACGCGTAGTACCAGATGCTGGTCGGCACCCCCTGCCCGGCCCTGACCACGGTGCGATCATAGCCCGAGTTCAGTCCGGCGATCTGCAGCTTGCAATCATATTGATCGGACCAGAACCACGGCCGTGGCACATAGTCCTTTTCCGCACCCGTGATATTGGCCGCCACCAGCTCCGCCTGATCGATGGCGTTCCCGACGGATTCAAGCCGAACCTGCCGTCCGTCCAGCGGGAAAGACGCGCAATCCCCGGCGGCCCATACATTTTCAGCCGAGGTTCGTCCCCGCGCATTCGTGCGGATACCGTCTTCGATCATAATGCCCGCTGCAGATGCAAGCGCATCGCAGGGAGTTATGCCGATACCCGCAATCACGAAGTCTGCAGGCAACTCACGACCGTCGCTCAGCTTCACCGCCAGAACGCGCGTTTCGCCAAGGAGCCGATCCACGCCGGTCCCCTCAAGGATTTGCACGTCATTGTCGCGATGCAACCTGCGGAAGTAGTCTGCGGTTTCCGAAGCCGCCACCCGCTGAAGGATCCGTGGGGCCATTTCGACGACCGTGACACTCAGCCCAAGCTTGCGCCCGACGGCGGCGGCCTCCAGGCCTATATAGCCGCCGCCGATGATCACAAGCCTCCGGCCAGCGACGAACTCGGCACGCATCCGGTCGACATCCGACAAGGTGCGGACCGTAAAGACGCCTTCCAGATTGCCCCCGACTGCTGCAGGCAAGCGGCGCGGGACAGCCCCGGTCGCCAATACCAGCTCGTCATAGGCCAGATCGGCGTCGCCAAAGCGCACGCGCCTTGCGCCGGTGTCGATTGCGAGAACCGGCTGATCCAGCCTCAGGTTTATACGGTGTTCTGACCAGAAATCGGCCGAGCGCAGCCACAGCCGTTCCTGCTCAATGTCGCCCAAAAGATAGGCCTTGGACAAGGGCGGGCGCTGATAGGGCGGCGAAGGCTCGTCGCCGATTAACGTGATCTCGCCATCGAATTTGAGCGCGCGCAGTTTCACTGCGCATGCCGCGCCCGCTTGACCGGCCCCGATTATGACGACGTGCCACATGGATTCCTCAACTTTCTGGATATGTTGCGGAACCGGTTCCGCATGCCGGTGACATGGAAGGATCGTCATTCATCGCCCGGCACGCCATAAGACGGGGCTTCGCGCGGATCCAGCGCGCGTTGGACATAGGCGCCAAGCTGCGGCTTGTAGAGATCCCATAGGCTGGCGATGGCTTCGATCGGGCAGTCCTCGGTCCAGTCGCAGCGCAGATCGACCACGGGCCACGAGACCTTGTCGACGATCTTTATCCCTGCCGAGTGGACGGGGCCGGCTTCGCCCCCGACAGCAATGCCCGCACGCATGGCGGCAATCAGGCGGTCGGCGATATGGCCGCCTGCGGACAGAAAACCATCGACTATTGCCTGAGGCACACCGTCATTGGCCAACATGTTGCCGCCCGACGCGACGTTCTCAGCCTGTGCCTGGGTCCAGATCCCCAAGGAATTCGGACCGGAATGAATGGCTGTCAGACCATTTCGATCGACTGCCAGCACCTGCCGATATTCGATGAACCTAGCGGTGCGACGCAATTCGGCGACAGCCTCGGCGGCGCTGAGGCCATTCTCCATCAGGTCCAGCCCCAATGGACCCAAGCGGGGATCGGTCACATTCTGCGTTGCGACCGCACCTATCCCCGCACGGGCATAAGAGCAGCGCGCTGCGACTGCGGGGGAAGAGGACGAAATTGCCAGGCCGAGCATCCCCGTCTCGGCGCAGCGGGCGACAATAGAAAAGGTCATGGCGTCAGTCCGGAATGACGGCGGTGCCGTCGATTTCGACCAGCCACTCGGGACGTGCGAGTGCCTGGACCACAAGCCCGGTCGAGACCGGGTGAACACCCTTCAGATATTCGCCCATGGTGCGATAGACGGCCTCGCGGTGGCGCACGTCGGTAATATAGACGACGACCTTGACGAGATGTTCCATGCTGCCGCCGGCTTCCTCGATCAGTTGCCTGATATTCTGCATGACCTTGTGTGTCTGATCGACCGGATCGTGACTGTCGATATTCTTCGCGTCATCCAGGTTCTGCGGGCATTGGCCGCGCAACCAGACGATCCTTCCGCCCTCGGTGACGACAGCTTGGCACAGATCATTGTCGAGCCTCTGCTCGGGATAGGTTTCCTTGGTGTTGAACTTGCGAATGCGATGATGGGCCATGTCCATTCTCCGTGATACAGGGTGATTTGGGCGCAGAAGGCGACGTGCGGTTCAGACGCTTTCGGTCACGCGGGATGCGTGGCGGTGGTAATCCATGTATTTGCGCTGAATTCCGATCTGTTCGGCGACGTGCTTTGCGTCATGCCATACCCCCCAAATGAAGCTGGAGCCGCGGCGCGATTGCCAGGGCAGGCCCAGAAAATAGATACCGGGCACGACCGAGACGCCGCGGTGATGGATCGGTCTTCCTCTGTCGTCAAAACCGTCGACCTTGATCCAGCTGTAATCGACCGAGAATCCGGTCGCCCAGATGATCGTTCCTATCCCTTCCTTGCCCAGTTCCAAGGCGCGGATCGGATGCGTGATGCAGAAGGCATCGGTAACGCGCAGCCTCGCCTCCGGCTCCTCCGGCAGGTCCAGACCGTTTTGCGTGGCGAACACATCCGCCTCGTCAAGAAGCGAAAGATAGCTGGCATCGCCATCGTCAAGATTGCGGGCCAGATCATCGGCAAAGGACAGCGTGCCATTGTCCCAGCTATGTGTCATGCCAAGCAGCGTCATGCCCTGCTGGGCCAGTCGACGGAAGTCGATTGTCTCGCCACCCCGAGCGCCGCTGACCGCGATGGTGACATGCTCGGTGCCGGGCTTCGGGGCCGACATGTCCCATCTTCCCAGAACGCCCAGCCACCAGCAGAAATCCCGACCGCGATATGCACGCGGGGGGCGGTCGTGGGGACCGACCGAAAGATAGACCTTGCGACCTGCACGCATGAGCTCGTCTGCGATCTGGACACCCGACGATCCGGCACCGACGATCAGAACGCCACCTTCGGGCAATTGCCGCGGGTTGCGATATTGCGCGGAATGTATCTGGAGGATGTCGGTCTCTCTCGGGACAACGGGGGGGATAACGGGTTTCTGGAACGGGCCGGTGGCGGCGACGATGCGCGCGGCCTCGATGACACCCTGCGAGGTGGTCACGGTAAAGCCGGGACGTCCGGTGTTTCGCCGGACCTCGCTGACCTCGACGCCACAGCGGATGGGGGCGTCTATCTTTCTGGCATAGGCTTCGAAGTAATCGGCGACCTGGTCCTTGCCGATGAATGCGTCCGGGTCGTCGGAAAACTCCAGACCGGGAAAGCGGTCATGCCATGCCGGTCCATTCGCCACAAGCGAGTCCCAGCGCCCGCTGCGCCAGCGTTCGGCAATGCGATCCTTTTCAAGGACCAGATGGGGCACCCCGGCGTTCCCCAGATGCTCGCTCATCGCAACGCCCGCCTGACCGGCGCCGATCACGAGCGTATCGATCTTCTCCACTGACATTTCAGCATCCTCTTCCGGATTGATGGGGCGCGTTCAGACCGCAGCCCTGTCAATTGGAAAAGCTAGCCGTGCCTCCCCAACGCGAAAATTACGAAATCAAAGAGCAACGGTTAGGCTTGTCCTAAACCCGGTGCTTAGGCTTTTCCGCAGCAACAACATGGAAGAAGCTCTTTTTACTCTGCCAAAGGATAGGGAAAGATAAGGATCGGAAAATCCCAGCCCGGCAGGAGGCCATGACCAAGCCCTATGACCATACACTGGAGCTGCTGGATCGCCTGATCGCATTTCCGACCGTCAGCGCCGAAAGCAATCTGGCGCTGATCGATTTCGTAGAAGATCATTTGCGCCTGTGCGGTTTTCAGATCCATCGACTTCCCAGTCCGACCGAACCCAAGGCCGGCTTGCTGGCCCGGCTGGGCTCTGGGCAAGGCGGTATCATGCTGTCCGCACACAGCGACGTGGTGCCGGTGAAAAGCCAGAACTGGACCCGACCCGAATTTACGCTGACAGAAGACGGCGACAGGCTGTACGGCCGCGGTACCACGGACATGAAGGGTTTCCTCGCCTCCATGCTGGCGCTGGCTGGACGTGCGCGAGGCGCAAACCTGGGACAGCCCCTGATGCTTTGCATCTCGTATGACGAAGAGGTCGGCTGCACCGGCATCCGCGAGATGATGCCCGGCTATCAGGCTTTGGGCTGGAATCCCGATCTGTGCATCGTCGGAGAGCCGACGGGCATGCGTCCCGCCATCGGCCACAAAGGCAAGATGGCCTTTCGCGCCACCTGCCGCGGTAAGGCGGGCCATTCCTCGCTGGCCCCGAAATATGCGAATGCACTGCATCTTGCGTCGGACCTGATCGCTTGCCTGCGCCGCATTCAGGAAGCCTACGCAGCAAGCGCGGGGCAGGACGATGCCTATGACATACCCTATTCGACCATTCACGCGGGGCGGATGCAGGGCGGCGCGGCCCTGAATATCGTCCCGGATGTTGCGACCGTGGAGTTCGAGCTGCGTCATATCGGCGGAGACGATCCGACCGACTTCATCGCGCGGCTGGCTGCCGAGATCGCGCCTGTGCTTGTGCCATATCGGGAAGTCTGCCCCGAGGCGAATATCTTCATCGAGACGATCAATGCCTATCCGGGCTTCGCCGTCTACAAGGACGATCCGATCGTTCATCGGATCGCAGCGTTCAGCGGGAATCCGGGGCCGATCAAGGTCGCTTACGGCACCGAAGCCGGATACTTCGCGGGGATCGGGATTCCGACAATCGTATGTGGGCCAGGCGATATGGAGGGGCAAGGCCACAAACCGGACGAGTATCTTGAAATCGCTCAGTTGGCTGCCTGCGACCGGATGCTTGATCGTGTGCTTGAAAGCCTTGGCTGAACCCAGCTCCCTCAGACGCGCTTGGCTTCGGTGTTGCAGCGCGGCGGCCGCGGATCATTTACAATTTCATTGTACCGCGACAGGCTGGCATTCGCGGCGGAGTGTGTCCGCCGTGTATCATTTTCGAGGCCATCAATCGCCTCAGGACCGGGATGGACGATGCCCCTTCGCTATACACTGCGGCAACTGGAATATTTTGTCGCCGTGGGCGAAACTGGCAGCATCGCCGCGGCGTCTCAACAGGTGAATGTCTCATCTCCCTCCATCTCAGCCGGCATCTCCCAGCTTGAGGATGAACTGGGGGTAAAATTGTTTGTGCGGCATCACGCACAAGGGCTGACCCCGACTTTGGCAGGGCGCAAGCTGTTGGATCATGCCCAGACCGTTCTGCGGCAGGCGGGCGCATTGCGCGACCTTGCAGGTGATCTGTCGGGAAGGGTGAGGGGCCCGTTGGCGATCGGCTGTCTCAGCACATTCGCGCAAGTTGTCCTGCCGGGACTGCGCCGCAGTTTCGTCGAGCAATATCCCGAAGTCCGGATTTCGCAGATCGAATCCGATCAGGCCGAGCTTTTCAGCCTGCTACGTCAGGCCAAGATTGACCTTGCTTTGACCTATGATCTCGACCTGCCCAAGGATCTGCATTTCACGCCGATGATCGAATTGCCGCCGCTGGTGGCATTGGGCGAAGGGCACCCATTGGCCCATCTTCCGAAAGTGTCGGTACAGGAACTGGCACCCTTCCCGATGGTGCTTCTGGATCTGCCGCTCAGCGCGGACTATTTCCTGTCGTTCTTTGCGAATGAGAACTTGCGCGCCAATGTCGTCGAGCGGACCCGTGATGTCGCCGTAATGCGCAGCCTTGTCGCGAACGGCTTTGGCTATTCCATCGTGAATGTCAGGCCGATGCACGATGTGGCGCCAGACGGCAATCCAATGAAATTCGTGCCCTTGGCCGGACAACAGCGCCCAATGAAGCTTGGATTGCTCATGACGAGGGGAGTTGAACGCAGCCGGCTGCACAAGACCTTAATCGAAAGCGCGAAATCATGGATCGGGACGCAGCGCAGCAAGCTGGTGGGGCAGATCCAGGCTGACTAGATCGCGGGACGCCTGTCACGCGCCCGGCACCTCAAGAACCATTCCGTCCATTTCATGGGTGGCAACGATCTGGCAGCTGAGGCGGCTTGTCGGCGTCCGTCCGGTTTCAACGATATCCAGCATGTCTTCTTCCATTGCGTCCGGCTTGCCCGTCAGTTCGACCCATTCCGGCGGCACGATGACATGGCAGGTCGCGCATGCAAGATTGCCGCCACAATCGCCGAAAATGCCGTCGACATCGTGGTCACGGGCGGCTTCCATCAGGCTTTGGCCCGCCGTGACATTGATGGTGATGCTTTGTCCGGATGCACATTTCCAGGTGATTTGCGTCATTTCGGTTCCTGTCGAGATATTGGCCAGCCCATGCCCGCGACTTGCCCGTTTGCGAACCGGCATCGGGATCCAATGTTCGATGTGGGTGCTGAAATGGCGGGGCACAGTGCATAGGGGCATGATGCTCATGCAAGAAATGACGCCACCCACACGATTGAGAAAGTAGGCTTTGCTTCATTTCAGCTTAGTCGCGGCCGAAGCCCGCCACCCTCGCCTTGCCAGTGGCCGAGAGTGCTGCCCCACTCCCCTGTCCAGCTGGGTCGTTCTGCGGTGCGAATGTAGGCGCCGGGTCGAAAACTGGGCTGATCGCCCTGTGGAACGGTCTGGCGCTTGGCGCAAGCAACATGACCGGGATCGGTGTCGCCACCGCCACGGCTGGCATCGTCGCAGGCACCATCGCCCTGACCGACCCTGGCCTGATGATGACCGAGTTCGTCGAATTCGTCTCGGGCGGGAATGTCTTCGTGGTGCTGATCATGGTGGCGGAGATCAGCCTTGTGCTTGTCCTCGGCATTCCGACGACGGGAAATTGCATCCTGATTTCCAGCCTCACTTCGCAGCCAGATATGTCTGTCCCGCGGCGAAGGCTGCGCCCCCACGGGGCACGAATCCGACAGCTTGCCTGAGGCGCTCTCCCTAGCCCTGGCGCAGCTGCTGAGAGATGCCTGTGCTGCCGCGCATGACGAGCTCAAGATCTATCCGGCTGGACCTGATGGCAGCATGTTCGCCGGTTTCTATGACCCGCAGGATTTCCTGTCCCGCAGAAATACCGATAGATTGCGCGGGAATGCGAACAGATGTCAGCGCGGGCTCCATCTGCGCAGAGCCGACAAAATCCCCAATTCCGATGATCGACAGTTCTGCCGGCACACGGATACCCAGACGGGCCGCCGCATAGACAGCGCCCTGAGCGATCACGTCATTACAACATAACAGGGCCGATGGCCGGTCCGGGCGGTTTAATATCGAGATACAGGCAGATTTCGCCTGGGCCACGCTATAGGGCACGCGTATCTGCCGACCCGTACCAATTTCGGCCCCGGAAGCGCGAAACGCATCCAGTGCCGCCATCATGCGGTCGCGTGCACGATCATTCTCAATCGTTTCGGGAAATATCAGCGCAACATCCTGATGACCAAGTGCGATCAGGTGTTCGGCCGCGATCCGCCCCGCCTCGCGATTGTCTACGCCGATGCAGGGCATGGCTGCGTCGACTGCATGGTTCCAGATTGCAAGACAGGGCACCGGCTGCTCACCGATCAGGCGGAAAACGCCCGAATGGTGGTCCAATCCAACCAGCACCAAAGCATCTACCCGGTGTTCCAGCAGCTTCCGCGCCAGCTTGTATTCCACCTCAAGGTCATAGCCATGCGATGCCAGCAGCAGCGTATAGCCCTGCGCGCTGACTGTCTCGTTGAAGGCCTGAATCACCTCGGCAAAGATCGTATTGGCAAGTGTGGGAATTATCACGCCGATCGTGGCGCTGCGCTTGCCATGCATCGCCGATGCCGCGCGATTGCGGATATATCCCGACTTCTCGATTGCCAGTTCAACCTTGCGCCGGGTGCCCGGACGCACCTGATCGGGATGGTTGATCACACGGGAAACCGTCGCAGCCGAAACGCCTGCAAGTTTTGCAACGAAAACGATATCTGGCTTAGACAATTGGTTTTCCATCTTAATATTACGCTATGATGTTTTTTTATGAAAACATTTGCAACCATATTTTCATGACCTAACCTTGTTGGAATGCGGTCGGAGGAAACCGCGTCTCACAGGAACTCTGCTGCACGCATTCCGCGCGGCCCGTAAATAGAAACCCCTGGCCGTCATGCGGCACAGGACCCAGAGATCATGACCCAGATGAATATTTCGGACGAACTGGTTTCGGTCGATGCCATGCTTGCGCGCGCTCGTGCAGCTCAGGCCGAATATGAACGGGGGGGCAGTCAGTCACGCTATGATCGTGCCGCCCTGGCCGCCGGGTGGGCCGTCATGCAGCCCGAGCGTAATCGAGCCTTGGCCGAACTGGCCGTGCGCACGACGGGCCTTGGGAACGTGGCCGACAAGATCACCAAGAATCATCGCAAGACGCTTGGGCTGCTGCGTGATCTGCAGGATGCCGCGACCCATGGAGTGCTGTCCGACGATCCGCAAACCGGCATCATCGAGCTGGCCCGCCCAATCGGCGTGATCGGGGCCGTCGTGCCTTCGACCAATCCAGTGGCGACGCCCGCCAACAACATCATAAACGCGCTGAAATGCGGAAATGCGATCGTGTTGTCGCCCTCACCAAAGGGGGTTGAGTGCTGTGAGATGTTGCTTGGCTTCATCCACGCGGAATTCGACAAGCTCGGCGAAAGCCGCGATCTGGTGCAAATGCTGCCCGGCCGCGGCAGCAAGGACAAGACGCAGCGCATGCTGGAACTGGCCGACTTGGCAGTCGTCACCGGCAGTCAGGACAACGTCCGGCGCGCCTATGAAAGCGGCACGCCTGCAATCGGGGTCGGCGCCGGAAATGTCGCTGTGATCGTCGATGAAACCGCCGACCCGTCAGATGCCGTGGCAAAGATCATTGCATCGAAAACCTTCGACAATGCCACCTCCTGCTCGTCCGAGAACGCGCTGATCGTGATGGATGCCGCATATGGCGACTTCGCAAAGGAATTCGTGGCGCAGGGTGGTGCGATCATCCCCGAAGCAGGTCAGAATCAGATCGTGGACCGCCTGTGGCAGCGCGGTCATCTTAACCGCGACATCATCGCGACGGATGCAGATTTGCTGATCCAGCGGCTGGGCCTGAGTGACAAGGTTCCCGCCGCTACCCGCGTCATCGCCGTTGAAACGCGGGGCATCGGGCCTGAGCATCCCCTGTCGGGCGAAAAACTTAGCCGGGTCGCTGCATTGTATCGCGCCCGTGATTTCGACGATGCCATGCAGATCGCACAGCGTATTCTGACCCATCAGGGCGCGGGGCATTCCATCGGCCTGCACACCGCCCAGCCAGAGCGCGCAATGGCATTGGCGCGTGACTTGCCGGTGTGCCGGGTGATCGTCAATCAGGCACATTGTTTTGCAACCGGCGGCTCTTTCGAAAATGGCCTGCCGTTCTCGCTGTCAATGGGCTGCGGCAGTTGGGGGGGCAACTCGATCGATGCCAACCTGCACTGGCGCCATTTCATGCAACGCACGCGGATCGTGCGCCCCATTCCCGCCCGCGAACCCAGCTTGGCCCAGATATTCGACAGCTATTGGCAGGAGGTGGGGCGGTGATATTCGATATCCGACATCCTCCGGCAGGCACCGTGCGTGACTGGATCGACGCATTGGCCGACACGCGGGGCGACAATATCAGCCATGTTTTCCCGGATACGGACACGACGATATCATGGGCAGAACTGCGAGATCAGGCCGCCATGATCGCAGAGCGTCTTGCTGGCATGGGCGCGCTGCGCGGCGAAAGTATCGCCATCATGATCCCGAACGGACGTGAAGCCGTCCTGGCCCTGATGGGCGCGCTTTATGGCGGATTTCGCGCCACACCGATCAACCTGGCCGCTGGGGCCGAGGCGATCGGCCACGCCATCACCCATTCCCGCGCACGTATCCTGCTTTGTGATCATCGCCAGCGCATGCTTTTGGACGAGGCATTGAAGGGGCGCGATGCCGCCCCAGTGGTGGTCGAATTGGGTGCGGATTTCGACTGGCCCGCATCCGCGCAACGCCGCGCCCTTGATAGGGTGCACAGCGATGACGATGCGCTTCTGATGTACACCTCGGGCACCACGGGACGACCCAAGGGCGTGCTGCATAGTCACGCCAGCCTTTTGGCGGGTGGATGGAACACCGCCCTGGCCCATTCCTTGACGCCGCAGGATCGCGCCATGTGTGTGCTGCCGATCTATCACATTAATGGGCTTTGCGTGACGATCCTCGCCCCGCTGCTGTCGGGCGGATCAGCCATTGTCTGTGAGCGGTTCTCGGCCAGCCAGTTCTGGCAACGTTGCCAAACCCATGGCGCGACGTGGTTCTCAGTGGTTCCCACGATCATTTCGCATCTGCTGCATGGCGCAGCGGAACCCTCAGCCACTTGTCGCGACGCCATGCGGTTCGGGCGCTCGGCCTCGGCGGCATTGTCCCCAGAGGTGCATTCTGCCTTCGAGGCGCGCTTTGGTATCCCGATCATCGAAACGATGGGCCTGACAGAAACTGCCGCCCAAATTCTGTCAAATCCGCTGCCGCGACATGGCAAGCGGAAGGTCGGATCGCCTGGACGGCCGATCGGCAACGAGGTGGTGATCCTGTCTCCCGATCTGCAAATCCTGCCGCACGGCACCGCAGGCGAGATTGCCGTGCGCGGCGCAAACGTGATGCGCGGCTATCTGGACGATCCGGCAGCGACCGAAGCAGCGATCACCCCTGACGGATGGCTACGCACGGGCGACCTGGGGCGCCAGGACGCTGAGGGCTTTGTCTTCGTCACTGGCCGTTCAAAGGAAATCATCATCAAGGGCGGTGAGAATATTTCTCCGCGCGAAATAGACGAGGCGCTCTACGCCCACCCGGCGGTGGTCGAAGCCGCCGCCTTTGCCCGCCCCTGTCCGCGCTACGGTGAAACCATCGAGGCGGCAGTGGTGCTGCATGAAGGATCGGACCCCGATCCCAATGAACTGATGCAGCTTTGCGAAATGCGGGTCGGCAGGTTCAAGACGCCTGACCACATCCACCTGATGTCCGAACTGCCCAAGGGCCCCTCTGGGAAGATCCAGCGGCTGAAGCTGGCCGAAATGACGACCTCAACGCCGAAAGGAGAAAGCCACCGAACAGGCTGAGAACAAGCCAGCCCGATTGCGCCCATGTCGGAGGAGGACAAGGCGCAACTCCAGGGCGGGATCAAAGGGCTCAATCACAATGTCGGGCATGGTCCAGGGAGGAGATATGCTAAGACTGACGAGAGTTAGAACCACGGACAGGATTCTGTTCGTGATCTGCCTGATGTATCTGGTGACCTATATAGATCGCGTGAACATCAGCACCGCAGCCCCAGCGATGCAGGAAGAACTCGGGCTGAGCAATTTCGAACTGGGACTGGCTTTTGCCGCCTTTGCCTATCCCTATGCGTTGTTCCAGATTTTTGGCGGCCGACTTGGCGACCTGATGGGGCCACGCAAGACGCTGTTGATCTGCGGCACGATCTGGTCGGCTGCGACCATCATGATAGGATTCGTCGAAGGCGCAGTCTCGCTGGTGATCGCCCGCGTTCTGCTGGGCATCGGCGAAGGGTCTGCGTTCCCGACCGCGACGCGCGCCTTGTCCAGTTGGATGCCCGCGGAAAAGCGCGGCTTTGCCCAAGGCATCACGCATGCTTTCGCGCGCTTCGGCAACGCCGCCACGCCCCCGCTGATCGCCTTTCTGATCGTCGCCTTTTCCTGGCGCGATTCCTTCATCATCGTCGGCACGGTCAGCTTTGCCTGGGTAGTGCTGTGGTGGTGGTACTTCCGAGACGATCCGCGCGATCACCCGGGCATCACGCAACCGGAACTTGATGCCCTGCCCCCGCCCAGCGTCGCGGCCAAGCAAAAGAGGCTGCCGTGGGGGCCGCTTTTGCGACGGATGTTGCCGGTGACCGTGACGGACTTCTGCTATGGATGGACGTTGTGGTTGTTCCTGAACTGGATCCCGTCCTATTTCCTGCATCAACACGATCTTGATCTGAAGAAATCCGCGATCTTTGCAGCGGGCGTCTTCTTTGCCGGGGTTGTGGGCGATCTTGCGGGAGGCTGGCTGAGCGATGGCATTCTGCGCAGGACGGGCCGGGTCACGCTCGCACGGATCAGCGTAATCATTCTGGGCTTTATCGGAGCGTTTCTTTGCATGTTGCCGGTCGTTTTTTCGACCGATCTCATGACCGTCGCGATCGCTCTCAGCGCGGCCTTCTTTTTTGCCGAGCTTATCGTGGCACCCATCTGGGCGACCCCGATGGATATCGCGCCGCAATACTCCGGCACGGCCAGCGGCTTCATGAACTTCGGCTTTGGCTTGGCGGGAATGGTTTCGCCCATCGTCTTTGGGCTTATTATCGACCTGACAGGCCGCTGGGATCTTCCCTTTGCAGCATCCCTGATTTTGCTGCTCATTGGTGCTGCAACCGCGCTTCTCATCCGGCCAGACAAACCCTTTCAGGATCCATCCGTTAACGATGCAATTGAGGAAGACGGCGGACTATCGACAGCCGTGACTGCCAAATAGACCTGCTCGCTGCGGTTGAACGGTTCCGGCATTAAGCAAGTTGGGACCGTTTCCCGGAGGACCCGTTGTGGTTCACGACCGCTCAGCGGATTGCTTCGGTATCGGACCTCTCGATCCAGCAGGCATCCAGACAAGTGTTGCAGCCATCAAGATCGGGTGTTCGATGGTGAAGACGAGATCGCCGCCGGGCATCAGTGCAAAGTACGTCGCCCCCCCCATCAGCCACTCGGAAATTGCAGACATAATTGAAGATCAACGCACTATAGGCCAGATTGAAGGCTGCTTCCCGCAGTTCGAGTGTGTCGAGATCGGCAATGCGATAATCGATGGCGGCATCGTCAGTTCCGGCCCGTGCCCGGTCGATCATGTCCCGCGAGAGATCGGGCCCCCGGACCGGGACCGCACCGTTCTCGCGGAACCAGCGGGGTGCCATGAACCTTCGCACCGCTATCGTAATGTGCTGATACCGGATGGCGTCCAAACGGATCTGGACCGAATAGAACGGCTCTGGTTTCGGGCAGATGGCTGGCATTTCAGTGACGACTCCGTTGCGGATGCCTTCTTCGCACCCGGCTGCCCGGACATATGTGGACAAGCATCGCGAGCATTATTTTTGTGCCGATGGATGGAAATTGGTCATGCTGCGGATCCCGTTCACGAGCCCGCCGGCGGTCACGCATTCTCGTCGGAATGGATCTCGCACTCAAGATGACCGAACAGTTCCAAAGCTCTCGGCCTGGCTTCTCCGGCAACAATCAATCCATCCACATCTCGCCAGTCACCGATTTTGAATGACGAGACCGCGCCGAACTTTTCCGAAGATGCCAGGATGATCGCGGAACCCGATTTCGCGATGATGGCGCGCTTTACCTCCGCCTCTTCGCTGACACCGGTAGTGATGCCCTGATCTGGATGGAGGCCGGTCGCGCCAATGAAGCAGATGTCGGGGCGATATCGATCCAGCCAAGCTATCGTAGCCGCTCCGCTTGTCACCACAGAATGTCGAAGAAGCCTGCCGCCGACGATCTCGACGTCGAGATTACTGTGATTGAGCAGTTCCATCGCCACGTTTGGGCTATGGGTGATGATTGTTGCGCTCAATTGCGCGGGCAGGCTTCGCGCGAGTTGCAGCGCGGTCGTCCCGCCATCGACAAAGACCACCTGGCCGGGCTCAACCATGGCCGCCGCCCGCTTTCCGATGGCGATTTTTTCCGGTGGGGCGATTCCGATCCTTGCTGCGAACGGGGCATTTGCTTCAGCCACCGGCACTGCGCCACCATGCACGCGCTTCAGGCGGCCATCCCTCGCCAGTTCGCGCAGATCGCGCCTTATCGTGTCCTCTGAAACCTCCAGTTCCCGACTGGCATCTTTGGCCACGATGCTGCCTGCATCGGAAAGGATCGAAAGCAAGCGGGTTTTTCGTTCATGGTTTAGCATTGCACGACATTTCTTGACTCTGCACGTTTTTGCACGATAGTCCTCCCGCAAAGATGGAGCAAGGTGCATGACTGAGCACGAGAACTTTCGGCCGATTTCTGCGGAGGTCTTGTCGAGTGACTGGGGAACTCTGACCAAGTATCGCTACGAACTCCGGCGCAGAAACGGAGCATGGCAGCAGCAAACGCGGGAAGCCTACGACCGCGGAAACGGCGCGACCTGCCTGCTGCACAACCCGGACAGCGGATGCATCCTATTGACCCGCCAGTTCCGCCTGCCGGTGTTCTTGAACGGCGGGCACACTTCGCTTGTCGAAACACCTGCCGGACTGCTTGATGGGGAAAATGCCGAAGTGCGGATGCGCGCCGAACTGATCGAGGAAACGGGATATCATATCGACGCGCTGACCCACCTTTTTGACATCTACATGAGCCCCGGATCGGTCACCGAGTATCTTGCGTTCTTCACTGGCACATATCGCGCCCATGACAGAAAGACGGAAGGTGGAGGCTCATACGCGGAGGGCGAGGATATCGAGGTGCTCGAAGTCCCGCTCACCGATGCGGCGAAGATGATCGAAAACGGTTACATCCGTGACGCCAAGACGATCATTCTGATCCAGCACCTGATGATAGCAGAGCTTCAAAGGACAAAAGGAGAATGCTGATACTCATATCTGGCCCCTATCGCTCAGGCACGAACGATGATCCGGCAAAGATGGCGGCAAATCAGCTTGAGTTAGAAATGCAGCCTGGCCGCGGACTGTTTCTCACAGCGACGCGTGGGGTCCCGATCTGCGATGTCGTCTTGCGGCTGCCAGGCGAGAGTCGTCGCGCACGGCGATGACATGGAGCAGGCAAAAGCCGCGCGCAGCATCGGCGAAATTTGAATGGCGGCCAGGGACCGGCCACGCGGCCCACTGTCATGGGCCTGTCCAGCATGTCTGGGGCGGTGCGCGAAGCCTGTTGTCGGCGATGGCTCTACCGTCGGGCGGAGGAGCGGTCGTCGATCAGAATTGAGGTAAGCGGCAGGATCACCATCGATCCGAGATTATCGAATTGATCCGCCTGGATGATCAGCGACGGACACGCTTGCCGTAATCCCCCTGAAGGGCGACCGTCACAAGATCGCCGCCCCTCACTGCCAATCATCCAGATCATTCAAGGCCGCATCTGTGAAGTCCGACAGATCGGTGTCGCCCCGATCCGAGGCGGAGAGTATCTGGCACCCAGATTTGCACAGTGCGACTGCTGCCCGGCGGCGTCGGGCAGGTTCGACCGTCGCCTTTGGGCCGTTCGTTTGTTGAACGCTGTCGCGACAACCTGGTGATCTCGGTCGGGCCGCTGTCTCGTGCCGGGCGCGTCACCGCGCCCATTCGCCCTTGCGGAAGACCGGCACGCGGGTGCCATCGGCGCGGATGCCGTCGATATCGGTATCCGGCCCGCCGATCATCCAGTCGACATGGATCATCGAACTGTTGCCGCCTTGCGCCGCGATCTGCTCGGGCGAAAGCGAGGCGCCCTCAAGGAAGCACTTGGAATAGCATTGCCCCATCGCGATATGGCAGGCCGCGTTCTCATCGAACAGAGTGTTGTAGAACAGCAGCCCGGTCTGCGAGATCGGCGAGCTATAGGGGACCAGCGCGACCTCTCCCAGACGGCGGCCGCCCTCGTCACTGTCGATCATGTTGAGAAGCACGGTCTCGCCCTTGCTGGAACGCGCCTCGACGGCGCGGCCGTTCTCGAAGCGCATCTCGATATCCTCGATCAGCGCGCCGTTATAGGACAAGGGCTTGGTTGCCCGCACGGTGCCACTGACGCGATGGGCATGCGGCGTGGTGAAGACCTCTTCGGTCGGGATATTCGGGTTGCAGGTGACGCCGTTCTGCGCGACCGAGGCGCCGCCATGCCATTCATGGCCATCGGCCAGCCCGACCGTCAGGTCGGTGCCCGGCCCGGTGAAATGCAGCGCGTCGAAGTGTTCGTCGTTCAGCCAGGCCGAGCGCGCCCGCAAGGCCGCGTTATGCTCTGTCCAGGCCGCGACCGGATCGTCATTCGTCACGCGCGAGGCCGCGAAGATCGCCTCGGCCAGCTTCAGCACGGCCTCATCTTCGGGCAGGTCGGGAAAGACCTGCCGGGCCCAGCCGACCGTCGGATAGGCGGCAATGGTCCAGTTGATGGCGAAATTCGTGATCTTCTCAAGCGCGGGCCTGTAGGCCAGCGAATTGGCCTTGTTGGCGCGCGAGACCTTGGCCGGATCTTCGGCGGCAAGCGCCATCGGATCGGCGCCGGCGATCGCCATGCGCGCCGCGCCGCCCTCGAAAGCCTGCGCCATGCCGCGGTAAAGCCAGTCCGGAGCGCGCTCGAAGCTTGCATCCTGACCATGCCGGAAACGGGCGCGGGCAATGTCATCATCCGAGAAAAGCGGCGTCACGAGACCGGCCCCCGCACGATAGGCGCTCGCAGCGATCTCGCGGACCAGGGGCAGCGCCTCGACCGGCGCGGTCAGGACCAGATCCTGGCCCGGCTGCAGATTGAGGCCGACCCGCACCGCGACATCGGCAAGCCGGGCAAGAAGGACGGGATCGGGTGTGCGGGCAGTCATGGTGGCTCCTTGGATAGGCTGCCCGTGCTGGTCGGGCTGACTTGGCAGCCTGCCGATAACCACGGCGAGATCAAGAGCGACGTCCTGCGGGCTATCATCCCCCTCTGGAGGTGCAAGGCGGTCTCAGGGGAGTGGGCATGAACCACGGCGCCGAGGTAAGGCGCCCATCTGCCAGGTCGATCTCCGGCGACGGCATCAGACCAGATCGGCCCGGGGCACGGGCGAACTGCAATCGGCCCATGGTCCGGCAAGCGACTATCGCGGCTCTGCCATCAGGCCCTTGACCAGTGCGACACAGGCCACAAGCAGGACGATGGCGAAGGGAAAGCCGGTGGACACGGCCATGGCCTGAAGCGCGGTCAATCCGCCGCCCAGCAGCAGCGCGATGGCGACCAGCCCCTCGAACGTGGCCCAGAAGACCCGTTGGGGGATGGGCGCGTTCAGCTTGCCCCCCGCGCTGATCGTGTCGATCACCAACGATCCCGAATCCGAGGAAGTGACGAAGAACACGATCACCAGCACGATCCCGATCAGCGAGGTGATCTCGGTGATCGGCAGATGGGCCAGCATCTCGAACAGCTTCAGTTCAAGCGCCGCGTCCTGCACCGATGTCAGCCCCTGTTTGACGACCTGGCTGATCGCGGTACCGCCAAAGGTCGTCATCCAGATGGTCGAGACGATCGACGGGATCAGCAGAACGGCAATCAGGAATTCGCGCACGGTCCGGCCCCGGCTGACGCGCGCGATGAACATGCCGACAAAGGGCGACCAGCTGATCCACCAGGCCCAATAAAATGCGGTCCAGCCATGGCGAAAATTGTCGTCATCCCGCCCGAAGGGGTTCGACAGGGCCGGTAGGTATTCCGCATAGGCCAGCAGGTTCTTGAAAAAGCCGGTGACGATCTGCGTCGTCGGCCCGACCGCGACGACGAAAAGCAGCAGCAGGACGGCCAACCCCATGTTGATCTCGGACAGAAGCTTCACCCCCTTGTCCATGCCCGCGACAACGGATGCGGTGGCAATGCCGGTAATGACGATGATCAGGAAAATCATCGCACCCGTCGTGTCGGGCAGATCGAACAGGAAATGCAGCCCGGCACTTGCCTGCTGCGCCCCGAAGCCCAGCGACGTGGAAAGTCCGAAGATCGTCGCAAAGACCGCGAGAATGTCGATGATATGGCCCGGCCAGCCCCATACCCGCTCTCCGAAAATCGGGTAGAAGACCGAGCGCAGGGTCAGCGGCAATCGTTTGTTGAACGCGAACAAAGCAAGCGAGAGCGCCACGATGGCGTAGATCGCCCAAGGGTGCAGCGCCCAGTGAAAGATCGTCGCGGCCATGGCAAGACGCCGTGCACCTTCGGCGTTGCCGGAAGCGCCGTCCAGCGGCGCCCAGTCGGTGCGGATGCCGTCGGGTCCGAAGACCGGTCCGCCGAAGGCCGCGGTGTAGTTGCCCATCGGCTCGGCCACGCCATAGAACATCAGGCCGATGCCCATGCCGGCCGCGAACAGCATCGAGAACCAGGACAGATAGCTGTAATCCGGCGTCGCATCCGGCCCGCCCAGACGGATGCGCCCCAGCGGCAGAATGACCAGCGCTAGGCAAAGCAGCACGAAGATATTCGCCGTGATCATGAAGAACCAGTCGAGCCTGGAGGTCATGAAATCGCGCAGTCCTTCGAAAAGGGGGTCAAGCGTGTTCTGGAACATCAGGGTCAACAGCGTGAAGGCAACCACGCCGATTGCCGAGACGCTGAAGACGACGTTGTGGATGTCCAGCTCGAACACGAAGCGGCGTCGGTAATTGATATTGTCCTGACCGATTTCATAGCCGGTCGAGATGATCTGGGTCGCCCCTTCCGGGGCGGGAATGCCATCGGCTGAGACCGGATTGCCGGGCGGCTCGGACATCTTGGTCAACACTCCATTACTGAGCTGTATCCAGACGTTGCGGATCACGCAGCCGCATCCGCCTTCCATCCTAGCTTGCGGAATGAGGCGAGGCGAGAAAAAGAAACGCCACCGATGACGCCGATCCACGCGATGGTTGACCCGCTTTCAAAAGCCGCGCCGGTCAAACCGCAGGCGCTGTCAGTGGCGTGGAATCACCGCCCGTGCACCGGCTTTGGATCCGAATTCACCGCCAGATATTGCCTGAGCGCGATCACCCCCAGCACCGCCGCCCCGATGAGGGTCGAGATGAGTTCGGGCGCGATCATCAGCAGCGAAGAAATCGGCAGAAAAACCCGCTCAGGCAGGGTCAGGGGCTTCATCAGCCAGTTCGTGATCGCGGCCGACAGGGCCACGATTCCCAGAACCGATCCGGCAAAGGCCAGCAGGAAATCGGGCAGCGTGAATCCTTGCGTCACCAACAGAAGCGAGGGCGAAAAGACAAAGACGAAGGGCACCAGCGCCTTGCCCATAGACAGCCGGAACGCTGTGTTTCCGGCCTTGAAACCATTGGCGCCGGCAATTCCCGCGCCCGCATAGGCGGCCAGCGCGACTGGCGGGGTCACATCGGCCAGAACGCCAAAGTAGAAGACGAAGAAATGCGCGACCAGCGGCTCGACATTCATCATTCCAAGGACCGGCGCGGCCACGGCGACCATGATGATGTAATTTGCGGTCGTCGGCACTCCGCACCCCATCAGGACGCAGACCACCGCCGTCATCAGAAGTGTGAACAGCAATGTCAGGGTCTGGACGCTGAAGATTTCGAACGGCAGGACAGCAAGGAGGCCGTGGAACGAAATCGCCCAGCCCTGCGCCAGGCTTGTGACCATGAAGGCGATCTTGAACCCGATCCCGGTCAAAGTGACAATCCCGATCACCACCCCGACCAGAGCGGCCGCGGCCGTTACAGCCAATGACTGCCGGGCCCCGGCGACGAAACCTTCATAAATGCCTTCCGCGGTTTCCCGGATGCCACCTGTCAGGCCTGCCGCCATGACTCGCTGGACAAGATAGACGAACATGCAGGCCGTGATCGCCCAGAAGGCGGAAAGGAATGGCGTGCGACCCGACATCAACATCCAGACCAGCAGGACAAGCGGCAAGACCGACAGCCACCCCTCGCGCAGGACGGTGCCCGCCTTGGGCAATTCCTCGCGTCGCAATCCGCGGATTCCCAGGCGCTTCGCCTCCAAATGCACCTGAACCAGCACGCCGAAGAAGTGCATGAATGCCGGAACGATCGCGGCGATCAGGATGGTGCGAAGCGGAATGCCAAGATACTCGACCATCAGGAAGGCAACCGCCCCCATGACCGGAGGCGTGATCTGCCCCCCTGTCGAGGAAGCGGCCTCGACCGCGGCGGCGAAATGGCGTTTGAACCCGATCCTGATCATCGCGGGGATGGTCAGGGCGCCGGTTGTGACGGTGTTGGCGATGGACGAACCCGAGATGGTGCCCAGCATCGCAGAGGACACCACCGACACTTTCGCCGGGCCTCCGGCGAAACGTCCGGTCAGCGCCGTCGCCAGGTCGATGAACAACTGGCCCAGGCCGATCTTCTGCGCCATCACACCGAACAGGACGAAGTGGAACACATAGGTCGCGATCACGCCAAGCGCCGTGCCGTATATCCCTTGCGAGGTCAGGTACAGGTGGTTGATGATCGTCGCCCAATCGGCCCCCGGATGGACCAGAATCCCTGGCATGGACCGCCCGAAATAGGCATAGGCGATGAACAAAAGCGCGATGACCGGCAAGGGCCAGCCCATCGACCGGCGCACCGCTTCCAGCAGTGCCAGCAAAAGCACGGTTCCCATCACGATATCGATGGGAAGCGGGTTGCCGACGCGGAAAGCCAGCTGGTCATAGATCCAAGGCACATAGAAGGCGCTGACCGCCCCGCCGATGGCCAACACCCAATCCGTGACGGGCACGCCATAGATTGCGAAACCGTCGGTCTTGTGGCGGTTGCCCGCGCGCGAAGAAAAGCTGAGATAGACGATGAACAGCGAGACGCCCATGTGCAATCCGCGATGGGTCGTCGCGCGCGGAATGCCAAAGCCTGCGGTGTAGAAGTGATAGACCGACAGCAGGAAAAGGATCACGCCGGACAGGATCGCGACGGGCCGGGTCACGGTGCGAAAGCGCGCCTCGGGGTCGTATTCCTCTTCGAGCGCGCGAAGCTCGTCATCGGAAAGCTGGCGTGGATTATCGGTCATGGTTGTTTCCTGCGCATCTGGCCGAGGTCCGGGGACGCGGACCGAAACTCCGCCCGCGTCCTGTCGTCAGGTTGCCAATGGGGTCACTGGATCTTGCCGGCTTCCTTGTAGAAACGCTCGGCACCCGGATGGAAGGGGATGCCCGCCCCCTGGGTGGCGTTGTCCAGGGTGATCAGCTTGCCCTTGGCATGGCCGACGGCAAACAGCTTCTGGGTGTTCTCGTTGTAAAGCGCCTGCGTGATGCCGTGGATCAGCTCTTCGGGCTGGTCGGCGCTGGTGACCAGCTGCGCGCCCACCGAAATCGTCGTCACATCGGCATCCTGCCCCTCATAGGTTCCGGCCGGAACCGTGTCGCTTGCAAAGAAGGTATAGGTCTCGCGAAGCTTGTCCACTTCCGGTCCCATGATCGGCACCAGTGCGACATCATGCTGGCTGGCCAGTTCCGCGATGGCCCCTGCCGGATATCCGCCGACAAAGAAGAACGCATCCATCGCGCCGTCCCGCATCCTGTCCGCTGCCTGATCCGGCTTCAGATATTCCGGCGAGATGTCGGCTTCGGACAAACCAAAGGCTTCAAGGATGATCTTTGCGTCAACAAGCGTTCCCGACCCCGGCTCGTCCAGCGACACTTTCTTGCCCTTCAGATCCGTCACCGACGCGATGCCAGCATCGGCACGCGCCACAAGATGGATGCTTTCGGGATAGAGGTTCGCAATCAGGCGCAATTTTTCCACCGCGGGCTGTCCGTCCCACAGCCCGGTGCCGGTCTGCGCCCAATAGGCCACGTCAGATTGGCTGAACCCGGCCTCCATTGCGCCGCCCTTGATGGCGTTGACGTTGCCCACCGACCCGTTCGAGGCCACCGCCGTCGCGACCAGACCGGGCACACCGCAGGAACCGCCATCCTCGCAGGGGCGCGATCCCGCAGCGTTCGAGATCGAGTTCGCGATCAGCCCGCCGATCGGGTAATAGGTGCCCGCCGTGCCGCCGGTTCCGATACGGAAGAACGACATTTCTTGCGCGGCGGCCGCGTGGCCCACAAGGGCCGCAATGGCAAATGCTGGAACCAATGACCTGAATTTCATGTGCTTACCCCCTGTTTTTTCACAATCGCAGGGTGAGCGTAGCCCGAGGTCTTTGCACAAAACAACCTTTGCCAAGTGGATAAGGCACCATTCGGGCGATAACCTTGGGCGTTCTTCCGCACGCGTTTCGCGCAAAAGCAACGTCGCCATTGCGGGCCGGGCCGCAGCGCAGGATGAACTCGCGAACGGCAATGACTTGGTCCTTCAGCGGCGCAGACGGGTCAGACCTGGGGACCGCCATGCGCGCTGTCGGCCGCGCGCATCCGGCGCAGCCGCAGGGCATCCGCCAGCCAAAGGCGGGCAAGCCCGTGATAAAGGGGCTCGGGCGACAGCAGCCGCGACACGCCATAGCCCAGCATGGCCGCGGTCATGACCGGCAGGGCATGACCCTGTGTGGCCGTCATCTCCATCACGATGACGAAGGCGGTCATCGGCGATTGCACAACCCCGGCGAAATAACTGGCCATGCCCAGGACCGCAGCCAGGCCCAGCGACGAACCAAACAGGCTGCCCACCACATGACCCATGCCGGCCCCGACCGAAAGAGACGGTGCGAACAACCCTCCGGGTATTCCCGAAACGGTTGATGCCAGCGTGGCCAGCAGCTTTGCAAGGAAGAAGCCCGGAGCCAGCGGTTGCCCCTCGACGGCGCTGCGCGCTTCGGCATAGCTGGTCCCGAAGGTGGCGCCGTTGCTCAGCAGGCCCAATACCGCGACCGCAAGTCCCGCGCCACCGGCCACCACCACCAGTTTCCATACGCCGCGCGCAGGTTTCCATCTGCGAATGCGCCGCGTCAGCCACAGGGCCGATTTGCTGAACCCGGCACCCAACACCCCGCCCAGCAGGCCAACGACACCGACCAGCCACCAGTCCCGCGGAAAGTCGGGCACCACCTTCGGCGTACCGAAATAGGTATAGCTGCCCGAAATGGCCAAGGCGGAAATCCCCGCGATCACCACCGTCGACAGGACGACGCCGTTGGTCCGTGCCTGATAGCTGCGGCCCATTTCCTCGATGGCGAACACGATGCCCGCCAAAGGCGTGTTGAACGCCGCTGCAATGCCCGCAGCAGAGCCTGCGAGGATCAATCCCCTTGCGTGCTGAAGCTTTCCCAGATGCGCGCTGGCAAGCATGATGGCCGCGCCGATCTGGACGGTCGGACCCTCACGCCCGATGGAAGCGCCGAACAGCAGCCCCCAAAGAGTCAGCAGGATCTTGCCGGCGGCGATCCTGAGGGTGAGGTACAGGCCCCGGTCGTCCCCCTCAAGCTCTCGTGCGGCCATGGCCTGGGGAATGCCACTGCCCTGTGCGCCGGGGAAATACTTCTGAGCCACCCATGCCGAAAAACAAAAGGCCAAAGGCAGAACCAGGATCAGCCAGGGCGATGTGCCCTGTGCCGAAACATTCCGGAACGTCTCGCCTGCAAGATCGGCCAGCTTGGCAAAGGCCGTGCTGACAAGGCCAACCGTCAGCGCGCCAAGCCAGAAGACCGCACGCGCGCGCCAATGCCTTCGACGTGTGATCAAAGCGCGCGAGCGCCGAAGCAGCGGTGAGTTGTAGCGGATGCCGGGCATTGCGGGCTCGATCGGTTCAGGCCTGGAACCTGCAAGTCTCACGGTTCTGGCCGCGAAACAACCCTTTGCCAAGGCAGCGCAACAAATGGGGACGATCCCCATTGCCCCGTCGGCTGGATCAGGCAGCGGACGAACTGCCTTTGGCCAGCCCGACGCGATCTGATGATCGGCGGTCAGCATCAGATCATGATCCACTGTGGTGCCGAACCGGATGTCGGCTTCACATGATCAGCGCCAGATCTCGGGATCGACCCCTTTCGCAATGTCGGGATGCTGAGACAAGTGGAAGGTCGGCATCTTGCCGGCCTTTCTTTGTGCAAGGAAGTCGCGCGTCAACTTGGCGACCGTGCCGGAAAGTGCGACGATGGCAACCAGGTTGATCGTGGCCATTAGCCCCATCGAGGCGTCCGCCAGGTTGAAGACCGTGGCTACGCTTTGGATCGCGCCCCAGATCACCATCGCCACGGCCGCGATGCGCAGCACCGTCAGCCCCGCCTTGCTACCGAACCCCAAATAGGAAAAGGCGTTTTCCGCATAGGCATAGTTGCCGATGATGGAGGTGAAGGCGAAGAAGAAGATCGCCACCGCCACGAAGACGCCACCCGCATAACCGAAGTGATGCACCAGCGCGTTCTGGGTCAGCACGGTGCCCGTCACGCCGCTGCCCGGCTCCATCACGCCCGACAGGATGATCATGACCGCGGTCGCCGTGCAGACCAGAATGGTGTCGATGAACACCCCCAGCGCCTGCACGAAACCTTGGCTGGATGGGTGATGCGGGTCGGGGGTCGCGACCGCCGCGATGTTCGGAGCCGAGCCCATCCCGGCCTCGTTCGAGAAAAGGCCGCGCTTGATGCCGTTCATCGCCGCCGCCGTGATCGAACCCGCGACGCCGCCTGCCGCCTCGGTCAGCCCAAAGGCGCCGCCGATGATTTCCCACAGCGCGCCGGGCACGGCGGTCAGGTTCATCAGAACGACGATTATTGCCGTCAGAAGATAAGTGCCCGCCATGAAAGGCACCACGATTTCCGCCACACGGGCGACCTGAGGGATGCCGCCGAAGATGATCGCGGCCGTGAGTGCCGCCGTGGCCAGCCCGACCACCCATTTCGGAATCCCGAACGCGCCATTGACCGCCTCGGCGATGGAATTCGCCTGGACCGAGTTGAAGACCAACCCGAACGCCAAGATCAGCGCGACGGCAAAAACCGTGCCCAGCCAGCGCAGGCCCAGCCCCTTTGAGATGTAATAGGCGGGCCCGCCGCGATACATGCCGCCTTCGCCATGAACCTTGTAAAGCTGCGCGAGCGCGCTTTCGGAATAAGCCGTCGCCATGCCGACCAGCGCCACCATCCACATCCAGAAGACCGCACCGGCTCCGCCCAGATAGATCGCCACCGCGACCCCGGCGATATTGCCGGTGCCGACGCGCGAAGCCAGACTGACCGTCAGCGCCTGAAGCGGCGTGATGCCATTCTCGTCCGTACTGCCAGAGCCAATGACGCAGCGGAACAGTTCCGGGAAATGGCGGAACTGGAGAAAGCCGAGCCGGATGGTGAAATACAGCCCGACCGCAAGCAAGCCATAGATCAGGATGTAGTTCCAGAAGATCAGGTTCAGGAAGTCGATCATGGCACTCATGCGGGCGCTCCAGTCTTTGTTGCGGCTTGAACGTCAGATAAAGGTCAGTTTGAGCGGGATGCGGATTCCGGACAAAACAAGGCGCAATGTGCAAAAACGCGCGCCTTCAGGCCTGCAATGCCAAGGATCGGCGGTCCCGGGCAGGTTGCACCATGTTCGTCCAACTGTCATCCCATGCGACTGCCATCGCCGCTTGGGCGACTTCGACCCCAGCGCCTGGATCACCCATTGTCCACCGCCAATCCTGGAACCGGAAGGCAAGGTCTAACGCCCCGATCAGCCAGTTCCTTTCGGATTTTGAGCACTGCTGAGGCATAGATCATCGTTCCATAGATCAAGTTAAGTTGCTATTTTGAGTTATAGGAAAGGTGTCTATAACTCATGCATTGGAACTGGACGCACGCCGACTGGCCAACATTCCGCTATGACAGAAGCGCCATCGAGCCGCTTGAACGACGGTTCCTGCTGTCGTCGGGCGAGATCCTTGGTGCGGTCCGCCATGTATCGGGCGAGGACCGCGACCAGCTGCGCATCGAGCTTCTGAGCGAGGAGGCGATGCGCTCAAGCGCGATCGAAGGCGAGGTGCTGGATCGTTCCAGCGTCCAGTCCTCGTTGCGGCGACAGTTCGGCCTGGCCACCGACGGCGCGCCAACAAGGCCTCGCGAACAGGGCATCGCCGAAATGATGGCCGATGTCTATTCAGACTTTGACGCTCCCATCTCTCGGGACACCCTTTGCCGCTGGCACCGCATGCTCCTGTCCCATGATCGGGGTCTTGAGACGATTGGCGCCTACCGCCGGCACGACGATGCGATGCAGATCGTGTCTGGACGGGCCGAACGTCCAACCGTGCATTTCGAAGCGCCGCCATCCGCTCAGGTGCCGGGGGAAATGAAGATCTTCGTTGACTGGTTCAACCGAACCGCACCCGACAGCGCCACGCCTTTGCCCGCATTGACACGTGCGGCATTGGGCCATCTGTGGTTCGAGAGCATCCACCCTTTCGAGGACGGCAATGGCCGCCTCGGGCGCGCGCTGGCCGAGAAATCCCTGGCCCAGAACATCGGTCAGCCCAGCCTGATCGCCCTCGCCTACACGATCGAGCGCGACCGCAAGCGCTATTACGATCGCCTTGAAACAAACCAGAAGACGCTTGACGTCACCGACTGGCTGCTTTGGTTCGGCGAAACCGTCATCAGTGCCCAGAAGGTGACGCTGGAGCGTGTCGCCTTCTTCATCGCCAAGGCCAGGTTCTACGACGTTTATCGCGACCGCTTGAATCCACGTCAGGCCAAGGTTGTCGAACGGATGTTCCGCGAAGGTCCTGCCGGGTTCAAAGGGGGGCTAAGCGCCGAGAATTTCATCGCAATCACCAGCACATCGCGTGCTACCACCACGCGGGATCTGCAAAACCTTGTGGAGATGGGCGCAATGACCCGGTCAGGCGAGCGCAGGCATACGCGCTATTGGCTGAACCTGCCGGGTTCTGGCGGGAAGTAGAAAGGGCCAGGTGTCCTTTCACAGCCCCTGCTTCGAAATCGCCGTATTCGGAACATCGGCCACAATCCGAAGAATGCGCCCCGGATAGTCTGGCACGTTGTTGGCGACAAGGAGCGGCTTGGCGCGGCGGGGCCGCGGCCCAGACCCTCTCACCCCAGATACGCGTCCACGATGAGTGTCGTGCGATCTGTGCGCGCGATGTCTATCTCCACGCCATAGACGCGGCCGGTCGCGGCGTCGTGAAGCACGGCCTCTAGAACATCCGGCCTTCACCAAGAATGACCTTTTTCGCGCCATGCGGAACCTCGACCGTTCGTCCGGCAAGGTCGGTCACGGTGATTGTCTCTGCGGCAGCGCCCTGTCCCCAGGACAGGGCTGCGATCCCGATCACGCGGCCAGGCTTTTCATCAGCGCCGCAGGTCGTTCCCGCAGCAGTGTGCGCAAGGTCATCCATTCCTCCATCTGCCGCCGGCTTGCGGACGGCTCGTCAGGTCAATGTTTCATGGCTTGCTTGCGCGGATCGCATAGCGGTCCTGGCTTGCTCTTTCTATGCGTTGGACAAATGGCATATGCGCGGCTTGCGCCTTGCGAATGGCCGCGTGGTCACGATCAATGACCACGTCGACAAAACCGGTCCCAATCAAGAGATCGCGAATTTCCTCTGCACGCGCCCCTTCGGAAAAATGCACCCTGCTGACGATGGCGTCGTGGATGGTCCGGTCTCGTCCTGGCAGGGCCGCGGAAGGTTTGATCCGGCGCAGCAGCGCGGCCATCCGACGCAGGGCAACGGATCGTGCCCCGCGCGCCGAGCTGTCCACGTCCACGATCAGCAGCCGCCCGCCCTGTTTCAGAACGCGGAACCAGTCGGCAAACGCCAAGGCCGGATCCGGCAAGGTCCAGACGAGATGCCGCGTCATGATCGCATCGAATGCTTTTTCGGGCATCATCGTGCGCTCCGCATCCGCTTCAAGAAACCGGATCGGCAAGGCCAAGTCCTGGGCCTTTTGGCGGGCGCGTTCAAGCATTGGTCCGGCGAAATCGATGCCGGTCACATCATAGCCCATCTCCGAAAGAAGGCGTGAAATGACCCCGGTACCGCTTGCAAGGTCAAGCGCCTTGCGGCCCTCTCCTCGTCCCAGATGTTTGTGAATGAGCGTGTGCCACGCTGCCCGCTCGTCATCAGAGAAAATCTCGTGACCCGGCGAGAGGTCAAAGGTCGGTGCGCGAGAAGACCAATACTCTCTGATCTCGTCCTTGAGCGTCCAGTTCTGCAAGGATCGCCCTCCCCAAGGCTTTCCAAAATTCCGATTTTTTTGTCTGTTACTTCACGTTGCCGGGGCGAAAAAGTTTGTTTTGTCCCATCCGCAGATGCGTGCACAAAAATCCACTGACGCTGGACACTGCTGAGAATCTGGCTGCGAAGATGGGCGACGCCGATGCGCAAGCGCAGTTGTATCGCATTTGCCACGCGGCGCCCGTTTACTGTCCTTACCAGCTTGACAAAAACTAGTGTTTTACTCAGGAACTTTTCCCTAATTTAGGAGAAGGACCGATGTCGGTGAATTATTGTTTGCGGGCGCTCGCCAGCACGAGCGTATTGGCGTTGTCGGCAAACCTGTCGGTTGCTCAGGACGCGCAGGTATCTCAATCGGAACCGGTCGTTACTCTTGACGCGGTCGTCCTTACCGCGACCACGGATACCCAAGCTGCCGCTGATGGTTACGTCGCGACCTACAGCCAGATTGCAACCAAATCCGATGTCCCGATCGCCGAAACGCAGCAGTCGATCTCAGTCGTGACCAATCAGCAGATCCGCGACCAGGGCGCTGAGAATCTCGGGCAGGCGCTAGGCTATACTGCGGGTGTTCTGGCAGAGCCGTTTGGCAAGGATCCCCGCTTCGACACTCCTTATGTCCGGGGCTTCAGGGCCGAAGACGCGCAATACGTCAACGGTCTGCGTCAGGGTCGCTATTTCGGTGCGATCGGGCAGGAAATCTACGGCATCCAGCAGATCGAAGTGCTGCGCGGGCCGTCATCCTCGCTCTATGGCGCGGGTTCGCCCCTTGGCGTCATCAACATGGTTCAGAAACGCGCCCAGTCCTATGACTTTGGCGAAGTCGGCGTCGGCTACGACAGCAACAACAGCAGCCAGCTGTTCTTCGACGTGAACCGTGCGCCAAGCGCCGATCTGGCGTGGCGCATCACCGGCATCGGTCGCGATGACCAAACGCAGATCGAGGACCTGACCGACAAGGGCGGCTATCTGGCGGGTGCCGTGCGCTGGACCCCGGACGATGCGACCACGATCGACTTCCTGGCCACCTATACCAAGGATGCGCCAATGCCGCCGACGGGCGTGCCCTTTGCGCTGACCGGCACCGGCCATGACGAATATCTGCGCGAACTTTATACCGGGCAGAAGGATTGGGACGACAGCAACCGCAAAGCCTATAGCTTCGGTGTCGAGATCAGCCACGAATTCGACAATGGCTGGACGCTGAATCAGGGCTTTCGCTACGAAAGTCTCGACTGGGATTATCGCACCACCTATGCCTCCGCGGTAACAGGCCCGACCACCTTCAGCCGCGGTTCGAGCGAGCAGCTGGAGAACAGCGACACAGTCAGCATCGACACCCGCCTGAACGGCGAGGTCGTGACCGGCCAGGCGACGCACAAGCTGCTCTTCGGCATGGACGTCCGCAAATATGATGCCCATGAAAGCAGCCAGTTTTTCACGGCCGCCGATCTCGACTGGCAGGATCCCGATTACTACATCGACGCGCGGACGCCCTACGGCCCCCCGAACGCGGGACCGTCTTTGCTGCGTCAGGCGGGCATCTATGCGCAGGACGAAATCGAATACGGCAACTGGCGCGGCTCGTTTGGCCTGCGCTACGATTGGGTCGAGCAGACGGGCGAACGCTATGGCACCGTCTCGGAGTACAAGGAAAACAAGGTCACCGGCCGCGCCGGTCTGGCCTATGTCTTTGACAACGGCGCGGTCCCCTATATCACCTATTCGACCTCGTTCGATCCGCAGGCCGGTGTCGATCTCGACAACAACGTGCTGCGCCCGACCGAAGGCAAGCAATGGGAAGCTGGCGTCAAGTATCAGCCGCAATCCTTCGAGGGCCTGATCACGCTGGCGGTCTATGACCTGCGCCAGACCAACGTGAACCGCGCCGTCCAGCGGCCCGACGGCCCCGGCAGTGGCATCCGCCAGATCGGAGAGGTCCGCTCGCAAGGGATCGAGCTGGAGGCGACGGCCGAAATCGCCGAGGGCTGGAAGCTGCGCGGCGGCTATGCCTACAACAAGACCGAGCAGATGGCTCCGGACGGCGATCCGGTGAACGGCAAGGAACTGCCCGACGCGCCGAATCATCTGGCCAGCCTTTGGGTGGACCGCGACTTCGGCAACGGTTTGCGCGCCGGCGGCGGCATCCGCTATATCGGCTCGCGTTTCAAGGACGCGACGAACAGCGCCGAGCTTGACGACGTGACGCTGGTCGATCTGGGCGGCAGCTACACCTGGAACAGTATCGAGACCTCGATCAATGTCACCAACCTGACCGACGAGGTCTATGTCGGTGCCTGCGGATTCTCGTATTGCGCCTATGGCGAAGGCCGTACCATCACGGCAAAGGTCGCCTACAAGTTCTAAGGCGCGCACCTTATGCAGGCGGGGGGCGCCCAAAGGCGCCCCTGCCAATCCAGCTGCCCTGAAGCACGCTGGTCGTTGAGGATATCTCAGGCCGAGTTACGGAAACCGACTCTCAAGGCATTCCGGCACGCCGCTTGATCGAGCCAGATTCCCTCGGAAGATCACGGTGCAGGCCAGTTCGTCATCGGTAAATCGGGCGACCATCCGTTCTGTCCGCTGCCCGCACGAAGGTCAGCACCCGGTGGCCCTGGGCCAGCCCTCCGCCAACAATTTGCCGGTGGCTCAGTCCACAGCAGATTTCAGGCCCCAGATGTCGGAAAGCTCCCCCAAAATGGCCCGGATTGCCTGATCGTCGGCACGATCTTCGGCATAGACAAAAGCCAGTCGAGTGGTCGCCACGCGATCGCCGAAAAACTTCACTTCGCCCGCGGCTCGGGCTTCCAGAGCCAGCTCTTCGCGCAGCACGCCGACGCCGACACCAGCAGCGACCAGTGCACGCATCAGTTGCTCATGGTCGGCTTCGACCGTCTCGATGGGACGGATGGTGGAGTCCTTCAGAATATCCTGCATGATTTCCTGATGGCCGCTGCGGGGGGCTACACGGATCCATGGCACTTCCGCCAACTGAGACAGAGACCTGCCGTCGAATTCCTGATCCCAACGCGCCGGAATGACCAGCCGGAACACCATTTCATCCAGCACCAGCATCTTGGTGCCCGGCGGCCGGGTCTGGCTTACCAGAATGGCGCCGTCGATTTCTGCGCTGCGCAGGGCGTCCAGCAACCAACTGGTGCGCCCGACCTGCACGTCAATCCGCAACGCAGGGTGCCGCTGGACCACGCCATGCAGCAATTCTCCCAGACGCAGTGCCGCCGGATCCAGCATCACGACACCGATGCGCAGTTGCCCGTCGACCTGGCCACGCAAGGCTCGCGCCTGATGCACGAAGGCCCCGAATGCCTCGATCGCCTGTTCGGCCCGCGACAGAAGCGCCTCGCCGGATTGGGTCAGCGTGACCGAGGATGTGGTGCGTGACAGCAGCTTGACCTGCAGTTCTTCCTCCAGCGACTTGAGCTGTCCACTGACGGCAGGCTGGGTGATGTGCAGGGCCTCGGCCGCCTTGGTGACGCTAGACAGTCGCGCCACGGTAACAAAGGTGCGGAGTTGGCGAATATCCATCCGGTCCTCGGGGCTAAGGTGTTGCAGGCCATGACAGAATACAGTTCAGCACGCGAGCTTATAGAGTTCATCAGCAGATACGATTTCTCCCCGCCCGTTGGTGGGGCCTAGGCTTTGCCCAAGTGCCGCGGCGCATCGCGCAGCGTGCCTCAACTCCAAGCATGTCAGGAGGATCCCTTGCAGCAAAGCCCCGCAAAACTCGCCACCGCCACCCAGCCCGGTCCCACAGCCCACGGCCTTTGCAGCCTGACCGCATCGCAGGCCGTGGACCTGCTCAAACGTCGCGAGGTTTCGTCGCTGGAACTGGTCGATGCCGCCATCGCCCGCATCGAGGCGGTGGACCCTGTCGTCAACGCATTGCCGATACGCCGGCTGGAGCAGGCGCGGGACGAAGCGCGTGCCTTGCCACCGCCATCGGCCGAACAGGATGATCGTCCCGGCTGGCTGGCGGGATTGCCGATCGCGGTAAAGGACTACAACGACCTGGCGGGGCTGCCCACGACCTATGGCTCACCCATCTATGCGCAGAACGTGGCGGCGCGTTCCGACCTGACGGTGGCGAACCTGCAGGCGCATGGCGCAATCGCCATCGCCAAGTCGAACGTGCCCGAATTCGCCGGCGCGAACACCTTCAACACGGTGTTCGGGGCGACCCGCAATCCGTGGAACACTGATCTGACTGCGGGCGGATCGTCCGGAGGATCGGCAGCCGCGCTCGCCTCCGGAATGATCTGGCTCGCGACGGGGAACGACCTTGGCGGCAGTCTCCGCATTCCCGCAAGCTTCTGCGGGGTCGTCGGCATGCGGCCCAGTGCGGGGAGGGTTCCGCGCCCGGAATCCGTGGCCCCCTTTGATCCGCTGTGGGTCGAGGGTCCCATGGGTCGCTGTGTCGAGGATGTGGCCCTGATGCTTGATGCGCAAGCGGGGTTCGATCCGCGCGACCCGCTGTCCTATTCCGCACCCGCGCGATCCCATGTTGAAGCGGTGCGGCAGCCCGGCCGGCCGGGTCGCATCGGTTTTTCCCCGAATCTCGGGCTGGGACGGGTCGATCCAGAGGTCGCCGCGATTTGTCAGGCCGCGGTGCTGCGCCTTGCCGATGCCGGCGCTGTTGTCGACGATGGCTGCCCGGATTTCTCGGGCGGGATCGACGCGTTCCAGACCCTGCGCGCCAACCTGATCGCCGCCGTGCGGGGGCCGCTGCTGGACGAGCACCGCGCCCGCATCTGTCCCGAGATCATCTGGAACATCGAGAAGGGCCTGCATCAGTCCGGGGCAGATGTGGCGAAGGCCGAACGCCAGCGGGGCCAGATTTTCCTGCGGCTGGCTGCGTTCTTTGGTGAACACGACATCCTTGCCTGCCCGACCGTCGCCGTTGCGCCTTTCCCGGTGGCGCAGCGCTTCCCGACCGAGATCGCGGGCCAACCCCTGCAATCCTATATCGACTGGATGTATCTGACCTTTGTTCTGACTCTGACCGGATGCCCCTGCATCTCGGTCCCGGTCGGACTGACCTCGGATGGCCGCCCGGTCGGCTTGCAATTGATGGCCCGGCCACGCGCGGATGCCGAATTGCTGGGGGTGGCGCGGCTGCTGGAGCAAACCGTCGACCTCAGGACTGGCGTTCCGCGCGATCCTTCCTGAAGCAGCGGACCGACCATGCGGGCGCCCCATCGGGGCGACCGCTCTCGAAGACCCAAAACAACAGAACAACCCACCAACAGGAGCAATATCCATGTCCACGGAGAACCGGGCGGGCACAGGCCTGCTCGCGGGGTCGGGCCCCGCAGCCGAAGACAGCATCCCCTTTCTGGAGCGCCTTGCCCTGCGCGTCACGGCGTGGTGCGAGAAGTGGTATCCGGACGCCTACGTCTTCGTTGCCCTGACCCTTGTGGTCGTGGCGCTGGGGGCAATGGCAATCGGCGCATCGCCGCATCAGGTCTCGGTCGCTTTCGGAGAAGGTTTCTGGAGCCTGATCCCCTTTACGATGCAGATGGCGATGGTGGCGATCACCGGCTATGTCGTCGCGAGCTCTCCCCCGATGACCCGTCTTGTCACTGCCGCCGCCCGGCTGCCGCGGACCGGGCGGGGTGCCGTTGCCTATGTCGCCTTCATCAGCGTCATGGTTTCATTGCTGCATTGGGCGCTGAGCCTTGTTTTTGCGGCGCTGCTGGCCAAGGAACTGGCCCGGCGGCGGAATCTGGCGATGGATTATCGCGCAGCGGGGGCAGCTGCCTATCTGGGCATGGGTGCGACCTGGGCGCTGGGGATCAGTTCTTCGGCCGCCCAGTTGCAGGCCAATCCGGCCAGCATCCCCGCCAGCCTGATGCCGATCACCGGCGTCATTCCCTTCAGTCAGACCATCTTCCTGTGGCAAAGCGTGCTCATCACGCTGGTCCTGGTCACGCTTTCGACCTTGGTGGCCTATTGGACCGCCCCCGCGCCGGGGCGCGCCCGAAGTGCAGAGGATCTCGGCATCGAGCTGAACATTACGGCCGACCCCCTGCCCCGGCGCGAACGCCCTGGCGAATGGCTGGAGTTCAGCCCCGCGCTGACCCTGGCGCTGGTTGCGTTGGGGTTGGGCTGGGTCTGGCATGAATTCACCACCAAACCGGTGCTTGTCGCCATCTCCGGCCTGAACACCTTCAACCTGATTTTCATCCTGCTCGGGATGCTGTTGCACTGGACCCCGCGGAACTTCCTCAATGCCGTTTACAAGGCGGTGCCCGTCGCGGCCGGGGTCCTGATCCAGTTCCCGCTTTACGGTGCAATCGCAAGCATCCTGACAGCGGCAGCCGGTCCCGACGGGCACACGCTGACCCACCACCTATCCGATTTCGTGGTCAGCATTGCCTCGCATGACAGTTTCGCCTTCCTGACCGGGATCTATTCGGCCGTGCTGGGATTCTTCGTGCCCTCGGGTGGCGGCAAGTGGCTGATCGAGGCGCCCTATGTCATGGAGGCGGCCAACAACCTGCAGATCCATCTGGGCTGGGTGGTCCAGATCTATAACGCGGCCGAGGCGCTGCCCAACCTGATCAATCCCTTCTGGATGCTGCCATTGCTGGGCATCATGCATCTGAAGGCGCGAGATCTTGTCGGGTTTACCTTTGCGCAGTTCCTGACCCACACGCCGGTGGTGCTGTTCCTTTTGTGGGCGCTTGCCGGCACGCTGGATTATCAGCCTCCGGTCATGCCCTGATCGCAGCCACATGACGAGGTCGGCTGCCTTCCGTTTCAAGGCAGCCTATCTTGTAGTTGCGCGGCTTCCTTCGTCCCGATCGCGCCCCTAGAGCCAGCGGCTATTTCGCAGCCCTTGGTCGCCGGACGACACGCAACCTGCCGCTGTCCCCACCACCGCAGAAGAACCTTTCGCCACCATCGGATTCGAGACCCGAGATGATCTTTCCCGCGGGCATCTCCAGGCTGTCCAGCACGACACCGCTGATTGGATCGATGTGGCGCAACTCGCTTTGCCCATTTTCCCATGTGCCGTGCCAAAGCTCGCCGTCGACCCAGCTGACCCCGGTGACAAAACGGTTTGAGCGGATCTCGCGCTGGACCTCGCCTGTCTCGGCGTCGATCTGGATGATCGCCCGCCCGTCATATTGCCCGACCCAAAGCGAGCCCTCTGACCAGGCCAGACCTGAGGCCCGCTCGCCTCCGGGCGCCGGGATCGTCGCCACCACCCTGCCATCCGCAGGGTCGATCTTTCGGATCAGGGATTGCGCGATCTGATACAGATGCCGCCCGTCGAAGGCCGTCCCGGCATCGGCGAGTATATCGAGCATCTGTCCCGGTTCGCCGCTCTCGGGGTCGATGGCGAGCAAATGATCGCCGGTCGCGACCCAGACGCTGCGGCCGTCGAAGCTGACCCCGTGGATTGCATCGGTCCGGGGAAAGGGACCGTACTCACATAGGATCTCGGCTTGGTGCTTCATGCTGCCTTCCTACTCTCCAATGGAGTTCACCGGGAGCAACAATCCTGTCGGGAAACCCGGGACCCCCGCGAATGTCCAGCGCCGCGACCTGCCGTGGCCGAACCATTCGACCTTACCGGACCGGCGCAGCGCATCAAGCATGCGTTGTACCGTCCGTGGACTGACATCCAGCGCAAGGGCGAGGCCCGAACTGCTCCACGCCTCGCCATCGGCAAGAAGGGCCAGAATATCAGCGTGCGGCCCCTGAACCGGGGGTGCAAGGACCACCGGGGTGCCTTTTTTCGGCTTCAGCGCATAGCCCAGGCGCGTCGCCCCCACCCCAGCGAGTGGGCCGAGCACCTTGCGCAGCCTGGCAATCTCGACCCGCAGGCGGGCCCGGTGCGAGTCGTCCGCCTGCCGGGCCCGAAAGACGCGCTGCAACAGATGTTCGCGCGGGACGTCGTTCGGCCAGGCCTCGGCCAGATTGCGGAGCAACCCGAAGAGGACCGGCCGACCGCGCAGATCTATGATATCCGGCCCCTGACGCAGCAGGCTTCGGCACGCATCGACCACCAGTTTTTCCGAGGCCAGGATCTTTTCCAACTCGGCAAGGCTGAGGCTGCGATCCTTTCCTTCCGCGATCAGCCGGACCGCCGGTGCCAGGGCGGCCTGCCGGGCGGTTTCCACCTCGGCCAGCAATGCCGGAACTGATGCAGCCTGCGCGGCATGGGCCGCCTCATGCAGGGCGAGACGGGCCTTGCCAGCCTCGACCCGCCGCATCGCGATGCCGACCGCGACAAGCCAATAGCCCGGTCGCGATACGCTCGGCATCATTGCGGGATCGATCGAGGACAGAAGGTCTTCGGCCTGACCCAATCGACCGAGAAGCAAAGCCAGTCGCGCTTGCAGGTAGGTCGCGTGGGCAAGGTTGGATCGGTCGCCGTGCCTTTCGAGAATGCTTCCCGTTGTCTGCAACAGGTCCATCAACCCGCTCAGGTCGCGCAGCACCAGTGAGATTTCGGCAAATGCCAGATTGCATTTGGCGACCATCAGTGCCGAGCCGGAACCGAAGTCGCGGGCGGCGTCGCGCAGCAGTTCACGGGCACGCGGCAAATCGCCCAGCTGCGCCATGGCAATCCCCCGCAGCGCTCGGGCATGCGGGTCGTCCCGCAGGGCCACGCGCTTCAGGGTCCCCAGTGCGTCGCCCCGGGCAAGGGCGTGCGCAGCAGCTGTAATCACCGGATCCATCGCAATCCCGCCATGTTTGTTACTCACCCGCGGCCCACAACCGGCCGTAGGGTCGTGGTGCTCCATCAACATCAGAGAGGAGGCGAGACATGACAATGGCGAAGGATTACGCCGGATGGCTGTCCCTGACCGCGTCGCCGATCTTTGCGATCATGGCGGCAATGACTGCGCAGGACGGAGGAAGTCTCTGTCTCTCGGCGCCCGGCGCCTCGCCGATGAGTGGCATGACCGGGATGTATCTCTTGATGATCATTTTTCACCTGCCGCCCTGGTTGCGGCTGATTGCCCGCTCGGCGGGCTCCCCTCGCAATCCCAGCTTCACGGAGAATAACCCATGACACCTTCAATCGTATCGCGCGAAGAATGGCTCGACGCCCGCAAGTCCCTGCTGGCCCGCGAGCGCGCCATGACCCACGAACTGGACGCGTTGCGGGCGCAGCGGCGCCAGCTTCCCTGGGTCCGGCTCGACAAGACCTATATCTTCGACGGACCAAACGGCGAGAAATCGCTTGGCGACCTGTTCGAGGGGCGCAGCCAACTGGCCGTTTACCATTTCATGCTGACACCGGGATCGGACCATATCTGCTCGGGCTGTTCCTTCATTGCCGATCACATCGACGCAGCGCGGCAGCATTTCGAGCAGGCCGATCTGTCATTCGCCGCAATCTCGCGGGTCCCTGTCGAGCAGATCCAGGCCGTCAAGACGCGGTTGGGGTGGACCTTTCCCTGGCTGTCCTCTGCGCGCAACAGTTTCAACTTCGATTTCGCGGTATCCTTCACGCCCGAGGATCGCGAAGCCGGCCGCGCCATCTACAATTACGGGACGGTCATCCGGAACAGTCCGGACATGTTCGGGACGAGCATCTTTGCCAAGGACGAAACCGGTGACATCTTCCACACTTATTCGACCTATCATCGCGGCAACGAGCTGCAGATCGGTGCTTTCAACTGGCTCGACCTGACCCCAAAGGGGCGCAACGAGACCGACACCATGAGCTGGGTGCGCCTGCACGATGAGTACTGACTGTGTGGAGCGGCAGAGCGATTGATCCTGGCGCTACCCACCTGTGCTTCCGCGATCGGTGGGTGGGCTGAGATCAGCTCAATCTGTGTCGAAACAGCCAGGCCGCCAGAGGCAGGGTCACGGTCGCGACGGCAAGCAGCGGCAGGAAACTTGGCGCGACATCGGCAAATGTCGCGCCTTCCAGATAGACCCGGCGCACGATGTCGATGCCGAAGCGCAGCGGGTTCACATAGGTGGCAAGCTGCAGGACATGCGGCATGTTCCTGACCGGGGTCAGCAGGCCCGAAAGCAGCATCAGCGGCATGACCAGCATGAAGGTGTAAAGCATCGCCTGCTGCATGGTCAGCGACACGGCGGAAATCGAAAGTCCGATCCCGACCGCCGCCGTGGTAAAGACCAGAAGCCCGACGTAAAGCAGCCAGACCGATCCTGCCATCGGGATCCGGAACCACAGGAGGATGATCAGGAAGATGATCGTCGACTGCACCAGCCCGACGAAGATCGCTGGCAGGGCCTTGCCGATCAGGATCTGCGAAGGGGTCAGCGGCGTGACCAGCAACTGATCGAAGGTCCCCTGCTCGCGCTCGCGCGCGACCGAGAGTGCCGCGATCATCAGCGTCTGCAACATGCTGAGCGAGGCGATCATCGCCGGCATCAGGTTCCAGCGGGACTCGAAATTCGGATTGAACCAGGCGCGGCGGGTGATGGTGACGGGCGAATTTCCTCCCAGCGACTGGTTGTAGGCAGCAACGATTGCGGCGACCTGTCCGGCCGCCGCACCCGACGTCGCCGAGTTGCGCCCGTCAAGGATCACCTGCATCGCGGACTCGGTCCCGGCAGAAAGGCGGTTCTCGAAATCGCGCGGGAAGGTCACGACCAGCAGCGCCTTGCCACTGTCGATCTGTTCCGGGATCTGGGCAGAACTCTCCAGCGTCGCAATGCGCTTGAAGACGCCGGTGCCCTCGATGCGGGCGGTGATCTCGGTCGAGGCGGCGCCCCGGCTCAGGTCCAGAACGGCGAAGGGGGCATGGGTCAGGTCATAGGTCGCGCCATAACCGAACAGCAGCGCCTGCATCAGCGCGGGTGCAAAAAGCAGGGCGCGGCTGGACGGGTCTTTCAGAAGCGCCAGAAGCTCCTTGCGGATCAGTGCGAGGGTCTGGGCAATGTAAAGCATCACGGCCTGCATGGTCTCAGTCCAGTTTCTTGGCGAGCGTGCGCGTGGCGATCCCGATCAACACCAGCGCATAGGCCGCCAGCGTCAGGTTGGCGCGCAATATCTGCGGCCAGTAATCCCCCGCCATGAACAGGGTCTTGATCAGCCCCATGAAATGCGTGGCGGGCAACACATTGCTGACGAGCTGAATGACGACCGGCACGTTTCGCAGATCGAAAACGAAACCCGAGAGCATCAGCGCGGGCATGAAGCTTGCCAGAAGCGCCAGCTGGCTGGCGGCGAACTGGTTCCTGGTCACCCCCGAGATCACCAGCCCCAGCGCCAGCGAGACCAGCAAGTAAAGCAGCGAAGACAGGATGATGATCCAAAGCGAGCCGCGCATCGGCACGCCAAAGACGAATTTCGCGGCGACCAGGCACATGGTCAGGTCGATTACCCCGATCACGAGAAAGGGGACGAGCTTCGAGAGCACCATCTCGATCGGCCGCGCCGGGGTGACGAAAAGGGATTCCAGCGTCCCCCGCTCCCATTCGCGGGCGATCAGCAGCGAGGTCAGGAAGGCCCCGATCAGCGTCATCACCAGCACGATCAGGCCAGGGACGAGGAACCACGTGCTGTCATTCGCCTCGTTGAACCATGTTCGCTGAACCAGCGTGACGCTGGCCGATGTGGTGAAGGGATCGCCCTGCTGGTCGGCAATATGCGCAAGCGCGGTATGGATCGCACCGGTGGCATAGCTCTCGATGGCCTGGGCGGTATTTGAATCCACCCCGTTCAGGATCAATTGCAGGTTTCCCTGACCATGCAGCAGGTCGCGGGTGAATTCGGCAGGCACGCGCAGAATGGCGTCGGCCCGCCCGGCGCGGATCAGGGCCTCGGCCTCGGGCATGGAATGGGTCCAGATCGGGCTGAGGTAATCCGATCCTGCAAGCCCCGCCACCGCGTTCAGGGTGGCGGCGGAACTGTCCTCCATCACCACGGCGACGCGGGCGTCGGTTACGTCAAAGGACAGGCCAAACCCGAAAAGCAGGATCAGCACGACCGGCAGTGCGAGGCCCACGATCAGGTTGCTGCGGTCGCGCAGCATCTGCCGGACTTCCTTGCGGGTCAGGGCAAGCAGGCGCGTCCCCGCGCCGCTCATGCCACTTGCCTTTCGCGCCGGGCCCGCGCGTCCTCGACGATCGCGATGAAGGCGCTGTTCATGTCCGTGGCCCCGGCCTTTCCCGCCATTTCGCGGACCTGTTGCGGGGTCCCGATGGCCAGCATCTCGCCCGCATCCTGAATGGCGATGCGGTCGCAATACTCGGCCTCTTCCATGAAGTGCGTGGTGATGATGATGGTCGTGCCGCCCCTGGCAAGCGCCGTGATCCGTCGCCAGAAGGCGCGGCGGGCAAGGGGGTCGATGCCGCTGGTCGGCTCGTCCAGAAACAGGATCTCGGGGCGGTGCAGCAGCCCGGTCGCCATGGCGAGCCGCTGCTTGTAGCCCGCGGGCAGAAGCCCGCTTTGCGCCGCCGGGTCAAGGTCGAACTGTTCGAGGGCATCGGAGATGCGTTCGCGCAAGAGCCTGCCGCCCAGCCCGTAGGCCCCGCCAAAGAATTCGAGGTTCTGTCGCACCGACAGATTGCCGTAGAGCGCGAATTTCTGTGAGACATAGCCGATCCGCGCCCGAGCCTGCGCGCGCGCGACGCGCAGGTTGCGGCCTGCGACTTCAAGCTGACCGCTTGTGGCGGGCAGAAGTCCGCAAAGCATGCGGAAGGTGGTCGTCTTGCCTGCCCCGTTCGGACCAAGAAGCCCGAATATCTCTCCTCGCCCGACCTCAAAGGAGGTGCTGGCAACGGCAGTGAAATCACCGAACTTGCGCACCAGGTCACGGACAAGAATGACCGGCTTGCCGTTGGTGGAGGGATGATCCGGCCCGGCTTCCGCCGTGACGGGTGTTATTTCATGATCCTGCTCGCGCAGCAGGATCATGAAGCTGTCTTCCAACTCCTCGGGGCGGGCCGCACTTGGCCCATTCTCCAGCAGTTCGGCCAGTCGAGACGGATCGGCATCGGGTTTGCGGATGAAGCGGACGTTGCCCCCCTGCGGAACCGCGTCGATGATGGCATCGGGTGCGTCGATCAGCCGGGCCTGCAGCTCGCGCGCGGGCCTGCCCGCAGGCGGGGTCGCGACGAAGGTCAGGCCGCGCGCACGTTCCAGCAGCGTGGCGGGCGTGCCCTCGGCCAGTATCCGGCCCTCCTGCATGACATGGACCCGCGCGCAACGCTCGGCCTCGTCCATATAGGAGGTGCTGACGATCACGCTGAGCCCCTCGTCCTCGACCAACGCCTGCACGATCTTCCACAGATCCCGGCGCGACAGCGGATCAACGCCAACGCTGGGCTCGTCGAGCAGCAGCAAATCTGGCGAGCGCACCAGAGTGCAGGCCAGCCCCAGCTTTTGTTTCATCCCGCCTGAAAGCTTGCCCGCGGGACGTTCGGTGAACTGCGCCAGATCGGTCATTGCCAGCATCCGAGCGAAGCGTTCCTTGCGCCGATCCTGCGGCACGCCATGCAGATCCGCGTAAAGATCAAGATTTTCCTGCACGCTCAGATCTTCATAAAGACCAAAGCGTTGCGGCATGTAGCTGATCCGGTCCTGCACCTGCTGCGGGGCCCGCGCGACATCGATGCCAAGGACCTGCAACCTGCCCTGATCCGGTCGCAACAGGCCCGCAAACATGCGCATCAGGGTGGTCTTGCCCGCGCCATCCGGCCCCACCAGCGCAGTCAGTTCGCCCGGCCTCACGGTCAGGGACAGATTGTCGATCGCGGTGACAGCGCCCCGGTCGGGTTCGGGAAAGACCTTTCGCAGCCCCACGGCCTCGACGGACGGGGCCGTCACTTTGCCGCCTCTTCTATCAGAGTGACCGTCACCGGCTGGCCAAGGCGCAGCCTGTTCTCCTCGTCCGTGACGGTGACATGGACCTCATAGACGAGGCTGGTTCGCAGTTCCTCGGTCTGCACGGCCTTGGGGGTGAACTCGGCGACCGAGGAGATATAGCCGACCTGCCCCGCGATCGGCTGGCCCGGAAAACTGTCGGTCTGGACCCGCGCGGCCATACCCGGACGAATGCGGCCGAGATCGGCCTCGCGCACATAGACGCGGATCCATTTCGGGTCGGTCAGCGCCAGCGCATAGACCGGCGATTGCGCTGTCGCCATGTCACCTGGTTCGCGCAGGCGCGAGCGGATGACCGCATCGGCAGGGGCGCGCAATTCGCCAAGGCTGATCTCGTGCCGCAAGAGTTCCAGCTGCGCCTCGGCCGATTGCAACTGCGCCTGAGCCGAGGCAATGGCCTCGGGTCTCGCCCCGGCAAGGATCAGGTCCAGCGCCGCGACATCCTGATCGACCATGGCGCTAGCCGCCTGGGCTTCGGCTTCCGCGCGGTCCAGATCCTGCTGGCTCGCCGTGCGCGAGGTCACCAGCCGTGCCGCGCGATCACGCTGCAGGGTGGCAAGTTCCGCCGTCGCTCTGGTCGAGGCGACCTTGGCCCGCGCCTGAGCAATCTCCTCGGGGCGCGATCCCGCCTTCAGTTCCAGAAGCGCCTGCCGCTCGGCCTCGACGACCGCTTCCTGCGCCTTGGCCTGCAGTTCCAGCGAGCGCGTATCGAGGCGACCGATCACGTCACCCGCCTTGACCGGATCGCCTTCCTCGACCGCCAGTTCGGTGATCCTGCCGCTGCCATCGAAGGCCAGCGCGACCTGCCGGATATCGACATTACCGTAAAGCGCAAGGTCGCCAGATGCGTCCGCCCCACGGCTCTGCCACCAGAACAGGGCGCCAGCAGCGAGGGCAATGACAAGGATGATCGGCAAAATCTTCTTCATGAGCGTGATCCGGCGAACCATGGCTTCGGTAGAATGCTTAGTCTAAATTGCATTTAATGTAAATCCAGATTAGAGTTTCCGCTTCCTGCGTCACGCGGACATGTGTTGAAAGGTTCGCACCGCAGAAAAATTCTTGTTCCAATCAGGACCCGTTCAAGATGACCAAGGCACAGACCACGAGACGTCGCATCGGGCGCAGTGATGGCGAAGCGACGCGGGCGCGCATCCTGGCCGTCGCCGGCGAGCGTTTCGCGGCCTCGGGTTTTGCCGATACGACGAACAAGGACATCGCGGCCGAGGCCGAGGTCGACCTTGCCTCGATCAACTACCATTTCCGCGATCGCGCAGGCCTCTACCAGGCGGTCCTTATCGAGGCGCATCGCCGGATTGCCGATCTGCAGGATATCGAACAGATCGTCGCGGGTGATGGGCCCGCCGAGGGAAAGCTGAAGGAGTTGATCCGCTTTCTTCTGGGTGGGCGCGCCAATCCGGCGGAATGGCCGATGATCGTGCTGGGGCGCGAGATCGTTGCGCCAAGCCCGCATCTTCAGGTTCTGCAATCCCGGGAGGTGCTGCCCAAGCTGCAGGCCATCCTGCCGATCCTTGCCGAGATCACCGCGATCCCGCAGCAGACCCCGGATTTGCTGCGCTGCCTGCCCTGCATCGCCGCCCCTTGCGTGGCCTTCATGCTGCTGGGACGCAGCGGGACGCCGGTCGCGGAACAGATGCGCGCCACCTCGCAGGATGATCTTGTCGAGCATCTGTTTCGCTATGCGATGGGCGGGCTCGCCGCGGTCCGGGCAGGGTTTCACGCCCAGAAGTGATCGCCTCCAGACCATCGCAGCAGGGAAAGCGCGGCTGGTTTGCGGAAGGCGGCGTCACGTCAAGAACTAGCGCTGAGCGGCCGCAATAGGCCATCCTGCGCCCTATCCGAGCCTGAATCTGCGAACCGGTTTCTGTGCGGCGTGAAGGTCGTTGCATTCGCACCTCAGCGCCCCCGAGAAAGCCTATGCTTGGACCTTCGCGATCAGCGTCACACCCGGAAGTCCCCCAATATGCGCGTTGCAGGTCGATCGCCGCGCGCTCCGGTCGGTCCGCGTGGACTGTCAGCACCCCCGGGCGCAAACCGATCGTCAGGCCGACAAGATCACGTGTGTCGGGCAGCTGTTTCGCCGCGATGAAATTGATCCCCGGCTGGCCGAGGAAGCCGGCGCAGATACCCGCCCCTCATCACCACGATCCGGTCGGCCAGGGACAGTGCCTCGGTCTGGTCATGGGTGACATAGACGATGGTCGCGCCAAGCGCACGGTGCAGTTCCTTGATCTCGGTCCGCATCGTGTGGCGGGCGGCCATCCCGCGCCGCAGGAGTTATGGGTCGACGGCCCATGGTCCGAGCGCCTGTTGTTCGCCGGAAGTGAAACCAGCACGCCCAAGGCGGGCTATCTGTCGGGGGCGCTGTCGAAGCTTCATACCGCGCGGCGTCTCCGCGCAGCCATGACCCAAAGGCGCATCGACCATCTGGTGCTCGCGGTCCACGACCATGAGCCACCGGCGGAGTTTTATCGGCGCTTGGGTTTTCAAGTCGGTCCCCGCAACCGCCATACTTTGGGAACAGAGAACGGGTTGATCCAGATGCGGTCGGCGGCACCGCATTCCGCGCAGGATATGGTCGGCTTCGCGCTGCGTGAAAGCGGTCGGTTGGAGGTGGTTTCAGCAGTCGGTCCGGCTTGGTTTCGTCCTATCGAGTCACGGTGCCCGATCTGACGCGCCTGTCCGACCTCCTGCGCGATCAAGGGGCTCGACCTCAGACGGGTGCGCAGCGCGTGATGATCGACGAAAGCGATGCCTACGGGGTCGCGATCCGGTTCGAGGTAGCGGGCTAGGCCGCCGGAAACGACAGTTCGGCCCGCTCGCCACCACCCTTGCGCGCGGTCAGGGTCAACTCGCCCGCCATGCGCTCAACCGCGGCGGCGACGATGGCCAGGCCCAGCCCGCTGCCTTCGCCCGAAGGGCTGGCGGCGCCCCGATAAAAGCGGTCGGTCACATGCGGGCGGTCGGTCTCGGCGATGCCACGGCCACGATCCAGCACCTCGAACACGATCCGCGCGCCGTCCAGTCGCAACGCCACCTCGACCTCGGCATCGGGCGGCGAGGCGAGGATCGCGTTTTCCAGCAGGTTCCGCAGCGCCGCGGACAGCAGGGCGACCTGATCGGTGCGCCAGGGCCCGGCCTCGGACCGGACGGAAAGACGCACCCCGCGCGAGGCCGCCAGCGGGGCCATCGCCTCGGCCACGTCGGCCAGAACCTGCGCGCCATCCTGCGCCGGAAGCTCGGCAAGCGTGGCGCTTTCCGCTGCGGTCATCGCCAGCAACTGGCCGACCAGCCGGTCGCTGCGGTTCACCGCCGCCGCGATCTGCCCCAGCGCCTTGTCCCGCGTCGCGTCATCGGGCGCGATGGCAGCAATCTGCGCCTGTGTCTTCAGCCCGGCCAGCGGCGTCTTCAGCTCATGCGCGGCAAAGGCGGTAAAGTTGCGTTCGCGGTCGCGCGCCTGATCGACGCGGCGGAACAGACCGTTCAGAGCGCTGGTCATCGTGCGCAATTCCGTCGGCACATGGGTTTCGTCCAGCGCGCCAAGATCGGTCGCCGGACGCTGCGCCAGCGTGGCGGCTAGCTGTTCGACCGGGCGCAGACCACGCGCGACCGCCCACCAGATCAGCAGCGCAAGAATGGGCAGGATCAGAACCGCGGGCGCGATCACGCCCAGTGCGACATCATTGACCAGCATGTCGCGCACCCGCAGGGAATCTCCCACCATGACGCGGATGCCAAGGTCTTCGTCGACATGGCTGTAGACCCGCCAGACCTCGCCGTTGACCGCGCGCTCGCTGAAGCCCGAGCCGCCATCGGCAAGCTGCCCCTGCGGTGCCCCCTGCGAGGCGCTGCGCAGCTTGCCGTCAAAGCCCCAGACCTGACAGATCAACTGGCGGGCATAGTCATGCTGCCCGTCCAGCGCCGGGGCATGGTCGACCATATCCGCCGTATGCGGCGTGACGACGCCCTGATTGCGCCCGATCAGCGAGGCGACCATGCGGGCCGATTCCTCAAGCCGCCGGTCCAGCACCTGCCCGACCTGCGTTTCCGTCGAATACTGAATCCAGATCACTGCGGACAGCCAGACCAGCCCGGTCGCCGCCAACAGGATTGCGAACAGGCGGGTGCGGATCGATCTCATGTCGTCACCTTTTCGTCGGCAAGCCGGTAACCCGCCCCGCGCACCGTCGTGATGAAGTCGGGACCAAGCTTGCTGCGCAGCTTGTGGACATGCACCTCGACCGTGTTGCTTTCGACATCCTCTTGCCAGCCGTAAAGCCGTTCCTCCAGCGCGGCCTTGGCCATGACGGCGCCGGGGCGTTCCATCAGCGCATGCAGGATGGTGAACTCGCGATTGGAAAAAGTGATCTCCTCGGTGCCGCGCGTGCCGCGCATCCGGGCCGGGTCCAGCAACAGCCCGTTCCATTGCAACACGCTTTCGGCCCGGCCATGGTTGCGGCGCAGAAGGGCGCGCAGCCTTGCGGCCAGTTCCTCAAGCTCAAACGGTTTGCCCAGATAATCGTCCGCCCCGGCATCAAGGCCCGCGACCCGCTCCTCCAGCCGGTCGCGGGCGGTCAGGACCAGAACGGGCATCGAAACACCATCGGCCCGCCAACGTCGCAGCAGGTCAAGACCCGACCCGTCAGGCAGCATCAGGTCCAGCACCATCACCTGGAAATCGCCCGCCCTCAGCGCCGCCGCCGCATCGGCACAGGTTTCCACGGCATCGGGCGAAAACCCCGCCAGCCGCAAGCCGACGCCAAGACCATCCCGAAGGATGTCGTCATCTTCGACAATCAAAACACGCATCGGACTTTCCCGTGACCCTGACGGTGGGCGCATAACCGGCCCACCTTAAGGCTGGCTTAAGGCAGACGCGCGAAACCGACCACGCCGCGCCGGACAAATTCCGGTGCGCTCTTGGCGACAAATGGAAGGATCCGGACATGCAGCCGATCGGAAGACGCAATCTTATCAGGGGTGGGCTGCTGGTGGCGGGGGCCTTTGCCACGGGCGCGCTGCCCGCTATTGCCCGCGACAATCCCATGCCCGAGGACTTGCGCAAGGCGCTGGAGCACGCACCGAACACTCCTGTCCTTGGCAACCCGAAGGGCGATATCACCTTGACCGAGTTCTTTGATTACAACTGCCCGTATTGCCGGACTTCGGTCAAGGACGTGCACGCATTGATCGCGCAGGACAAAACGCTGCGGGTGGTTTTCCACGAATGGCCGGTCTTCGGCGAGGGCTCGGTCTTTTCCAGCAAGGCCTCGCTCGCGGCGCTGAAGCAGGGGAAATACTGGCAGTTCCATACCGCATTGATGGCGATCGACGGCAAGGCGGATCAGGCCTCGGCCACGGCGGTCGCCAAGCAGGTCGGGCTGGACATGGAACGGCTGCATGCCGACATGGAATCGTCCGAGGTGCTGTCGCATATCGACCAGTCGATGCTGCTGGCCGACCACATGGGCCTGACCGGCACCCCCACCTTTATCGCGGGCGACGAGGGGCTGTTCGGCAAGCAGTCTCTGTCGCAATTGCGCGGGCTGGTGTCGCGCGGACGCGCCACGCTGGCCGAAAGCTGAGGGCTTTCGGGAATTTGAGATGACCAAACTGTTTTTTCGCATCGCATTTCTGGCAATTCATTTTGCGCTGGTTGGTCCGCTTGGGCTGGCCAGCGCGCAGGAATTCAGCTTTTCGGACCGGGGCAGCCGCCCGATGGACCCGCGCGACGCCTTCAGGATCGAACTGCGCCTGGTCAGGGACGGGCGCGCCGAAATCGACTGGCAGATCGCGCCGGGCTATTACCTTTATCGCGACCAGATCGCGGCAAGCGATGCCGACGGGCGCGCGCTGACAGTTGAAACGCCTGCGGGCGTGATCAAGGAAGATCCGAATTTCGGCACGGTCGAGGTCTATTACGATGCGGCCTCGGCGGTCCTGCCACAGGCGGGCGGCAGGGTGCAGGTGACATGGCAGGGCTGTCAGGAGGACGGCATCTGCTATGCCCCCGTCACCAGCGATCTGGATCTGCCTGTGCTGACGCAACCCCCGCCAGATATCGCCGAACCCTTGCAGCTTTCGGCGCAGGACGGGCTGGTTTCAGGGCTGGCGCAGCGGGGCGGCACGGCGCTGGTGCTGCTGGCGTTCTTCGGCTTCGGGCTGGCACTTGCGCTGACACCCTGCGTGTTCCCGATGATCCCCATTCTTGCCGCGATGCTGGCCCGGCAGGGTGAAGCGCTGACGCCGGCGCGCGGCGCGCTGCTGTCGGGCACCTATGTGCTGGCGATGGCCGCGGCCTTTGGCGCGATGGGCGCGGTGGCGGGCTGGTCGGGCCAGAACCTGCAGATGGTGCTGCAATCGGCCTGGGCCATCGGTGCCGTCGCCTTGCTGTTCGTGGTGCTGGCCCTGTCCAGCTTTGGTCTGTTCCAGATGCAGCTGCCCGCCGCGATGACCGCCCGCCTGTCGGGCGGAACGGGCCGACGCGGGTCGGTTGCAGGCGCGGCAACGCTGGGATTTACCTCGGCGCTGATCGTCGGGCCTTGCGTGACCGCGCCGCTGGCCGGGGCACTGCTTTATATCGCCCAGACCGGAGACGCGGCCTTGGGTGCAGTCGCGCTGATCGCATTGGGTCTGGGGCAAGGCGCACCGCTGTTCGTGGCGGGAACCTTTGGCGCGCGCATCCTGCCGCGTGCCGGCGCGTGGATGCAGCACGCGCGGCAGTTCTTCGGAGTGGTCTTTCTGGCCATGGCGATCTGGCTGGCAGGACGGCTGCTGCCGGGGCCGCTGGTTCTGCTGCTTTGGGCGGTGCTGCTGGTTGGTTGCGGCGTGTTTCTGGGTGCGCTGGACCGCGCGCCCCCAGCCACGAATGCGCGGCAACTGGGCCGCGCCGCGGGCGTGGTCGCCTTGATGGGCGGTGCGGTCATGGGCATCGGCGCCGCCCTTGGCGCGACCGAGCCGCTGCGCCCCCTGTCGCCGCTGGTCGCAACCAGCGCAAGGGCCGACGCCCCTGCCCTCGCCTTTGACGCGATCCTTGACGCGGACCAGCTGCAACGAAAGCTTGGCGGCGCAGACCAGCCCAGCCTGATCTATGTCACCGCCGACTGGTGCGTGGCCTGCAAGGGGATCGAGCGGAGCGTCCTGCCAGACCCAGGCGTGGCCAAGGCGCTGCAAGGGATGCGGCTGCTCAAGGCCGATGTATCGGACGGGGACGATCAACGGCAGGCGCTGATGCGCAAACTGGGCGCGGCGGGTCCGCCGACGATGATCTTTCTGGACGCCAATGGCCGCGAGCCCGAGGGGAGCCGGTTGGTCGGCAGTGTCAACGCCGCCCAACTGGTCCATGCGGCGAACCGCGCCAAGGTCGGCGGCTGATGGGTGGGCTGTCAGTGGGGCCGCTGGTCTTTTCCGCAGAACGCGCGCCGGTGCTTGCGGCAATCCTTGTCGCGATGCTGGTCGCCGGATTGCTGGCGCGCCGAGTGGGGGCGGCGCTGAACACCTGGCTTTTGTCTGCACTGGTCGCGGCGGCGCTGCTGGGCAGGATCGTCTTTGTCGCGTCGAACTGGCCCGGCTTTGCCGGCGCGCCATGGACAATCCTTGCCTTCTGGCAGGGCGGGTTCGACGGCTTCGGCGCGGCGGCAGGCGGGGCGCTGGCCACCCTTTGGCATCTGCGGCGCAGCCAGCGGCTTTGGCTGCCCGCATTGGCCACGCTCGCCTACGCCGCAATAACGTGGAACACCGTGCATCAACTGGCACGGGGTGGGGATATGGGCCTGCCCGCCGCAATGGCGCTGACGCGGTTGGACGGAAGCGCGGTTCCCGCCTCCGACTGGCAGGGCAAGCCGATTGTCATCAACCTTTGGGCCAGCTGGTGTGCGCCTTGCCGCCGCGAGATGCCGATGATGGCCGAAGTGGCGCAGCAGGAAACCCAAGTGCCGATCCTGTTCGTCAATCAGGGCGAAGGACCCGGGGCAATCCGCCGCTATCTGGCACAGGAAGGCATCGCGATCTCGGCGCTTCAGGATCCGGGGATGCAGATGATGGCGCATTTCCAGACGATGGGTCTGCCCGCGACGCTGTTCATAGACCGCGACGGCAAGCTGCGCGCGGGACATATGGGAGAGATTTCCCGCGCCCGCCTGCTGTCGGGGATCGAGGATCTGCGCTAGCTGCGGCCCCGGCGGGCCTCGGCGATCATGTCGCGCATCTCGTTGCGCGACTGCCTGCCGAACCCGCCAAGATTGCCGACGATCAGGCTGGGGGTACCGACAAGGCCCATCTGCTCGGCCAGCAGCCAGGAATGTTCTACCTGCCGGGCGATCGCGATATCCTCCATGTCGGCGCGCAATCGCGGAATATCCAGACCGACCTGGGCGGCGATGCGGATCGCGCTTTTGTCATCCGCATCGCCCTTGATGCCCAGAAGCGCGGTGTGGAACTGCCAGAACCGGTCCTGTCGCAACGACGCCAGTGACGCACGCGCGCAGTAAAGCGATCCTGCCCCGAAGACCGGCCATTCCCGCAGCACGACGCGAAGGTTCGGGTCATCCGCGATCACCCGGTGCAGGTCGCCAACCATGCTGCGGCAATGTGGGCAGTTATAATCGAAGAACTCGGTCAGGGTGATATCGCCCGTCGGGTTGCCCAGCACGGCGCCCAGTTGCTCCTGCTCCAAAGCCCGCCGTAGCGGCGCGGGCATTTCATTGTCTTGCGCGGTCGCGGGCAATCCGGCCATCGCGACGATGCCGGTGGCCAGCCCGATCCGCAGGAAGTTCCGACGATCATGTGTTTCGGTGCTGCGGGATGCCATGTCTGCTCCTTTTGGTCGTCCGGGGGGACGATTGGACCCCGCGCCTTAAGCTGGGCTTAAGCCGCGTCGGACATCTGGGCCGCCAAGGCATTTCGCCCCGAACGACTGGAGCAATTCACAATGGACCAGCATGTCCAGCACGGCCCGCGCCGATCCCGCAATGACAATCGCCCCGACACCGGCGCAAGCAGACGCGCCTTTCTGGGCGGGATGCTGATGGCGGGATTTGCCCTGCCGCGCCTTGCATCGGCGCAGACCGTCGATCCGACGACCGGGCAGCTCGTCCACGGCACGGCCAGCGCCGGGCAGGCACCCGATGTGGGTGTCTATCAGATCGACCCGACGCAGGACACGCGGCGCAACCTTTCGTCCTTCCGGACCCGGCATTGGAGCGAGTTCTATCCCAGCCTTGGCAAGGGCGTGATCCTGGCCGATGTCACCTCGCGCGCGCTGCATTTCTGGTCCGGGGATGAAAGCACCTATCTGCTTTTCCCCTGTTCGATCCCCGTTTCCGAGGAATTGACCAAGCGCGGACGGACCGAGATCGTCCGCAAGGCGCAACACCCCTCCTGGACGCCGACCCCCAGCATGCGCCAGCGCGACCCGACCCTCCCGCAAAGCGTCGCAGGCGGCAGCCCGGACAATCCGCTGGGGGTCTATGCGCTGTACCTGTCCTGGCCCGCCTATCTGATCCATGGCACCCATGACACGCGCAAGATCGGCCGCAAATCCTCCAGCGGTTGCTATGGGCTTTACAACGAACATATCGCGCAGCTTTACGCGGTGGCGCAGGTCGGCACGCAGGTCACGATTTTCTAAACGAAAACATAAATTTCCGGGCGGAATTTCAACCGCCCGGATCGTCTGGCGGGGTCCTATAGATCCGCGACCATTTCATGCCAAGCCATGCCACCATGGTCGCTGGCCGACGGTTGGACATAGGTATATCCCAACTTCTCATACAGCCCGACATGCTGATCCTTGCACATCAGATGGATCGTCTGCTTGCCCATTGCACGCATCCGGGCAGTGAATTCCTGCATGAGTATCTTGGCATAACCCCTGCCTTGATACTGCGGATCGACGACCACCGACATGATGACGACATTGGGCGCTTCCGCATCGTGGCCGACCAACTCCTTGAACGCCTCATCCGACATGACGACATCAAACGCGCAGCCGCTGTTGATAAAACCCGCAATTTCGCCATCGGCCTCGAGGATCAGAAACCCTTCAGGATGTTGGGAAATGCGCAATCTGATTTTTGCAAGGGTCGCGGCCTCATCCCCTTCGTAGGACGCGACCTCGATCTGAAAGCAGCGATCGGCATCCTCTTGGCGGGCCATTCGAAAGGTCAGATCGGTCATTCTGGGTCTCACAGTAGCTAAGAATACTCCACGCATATACTTGCTACAAAGCCTCAGAAAGTATTCGTGAATTTATGCTTAGTCCTGCGACACGCTCATGTGGAGGACGGTCTGAGAAGAGCATACTGATCGGTGTGGACTTGGATGTTACCTATCCACGTTGGCGCCTCAGTTAAGGATACCGAAAGCGCCATTGGCTTGCCCTGATCTGTCTCAGTCATGTCGAGAATGCCGCGCTCAGGGTCGAGTGGCTGCTTTGGCCAATGCTGCGGCCGCAACGCCGCCACCCACAGACAGCTTCCCACTTCCGCCGCACGCCGCCTTAGCGACCGGTCTCACACTTCTCCTGCGGTTGCTATGCCGTACCACCGGCGGTCGGCTTTCCGCCCCTCGGGGCGATTCCGCTGTGGGTTGGGACTTAGCCTGCGGTGCGGCGAACGGCAGATTTGTCCGCACATCTGTGAAGGCTGACTTGGTCCAGCACCGCGGGTCGTGCGGCCGCTCGACGCACTGAGCCCTTACCCAACGTTTGGTGCGCATTCGACGATATGAGTTATACGATAGGAGAGGTTCATTTCTAGCTCTTGGTCGTAAAGCTGTGTCGGACCACCAGACTTGACCCCTCGGAAATCCCGCAGCTCTTGACCCAGCGCGGCGCAGGCCGCTGCCGCACGTCTGTGGCAGATAAAGGGATCTGTCAGTGACGCTGGAGAACACAACAGATAACCTGCTATTTTCCCATCCGTTGAGGTCTGAGTGAAGCGAAGCTGGTCGTCATACCAAGTGCATGCCGTTTGCATAACCATGGAGACCATCCCAACCAATCCAACGAGCCTGGATGTCATGCCTCGCCTCGATCTCCGGGCCATCACCTTTGAGTTCTTTACTAAATAACGCAACAAGCAGGTGTAGGGAATGACCGCTTCGCTGCCGACAAGACTGCGGCTCCGTGGCGGTCGCCGTAGCTCCGCGAGCCTCCGGTTTGTCCGCTTCGCGTCGCCCGTCATTTCGAACCCTTAGCGGTCCTTCCGGTCGAGATCGCGAGCGTACATCCAGTTGGCGGCCGCGTAGACGGCGGCACATTCATCGGCGGAGAGATCTTTCGGACATGATTGGGGTTCGTCATTTTTCAATCGCTCAACACGCATCCGAAGGTGCGCTTTGTCAAACGGATCACCCGGATCAAGGACGGCGAGGTTAGGCAATATGGCTTCGACCTCTTGCTGAAGCCGTCTCCTCAACATTACGAAACACTCATCCTCGGAATTTTCTTTAGTCGCTATTTCGCAGTAGCGGATAGCAAGGCCTGCGCAATCAGAATCCATCGCCGCGGCCAGCACACTGCTCTGTGCCGTGTTCCCAGCACAGGCATCAAACCATCGAACGACATCCTGTGATTGATCGCTACCCGGCTCTGCAGTAAGTGCGCCGGCGGAAATGAACGTGAGCACGATGCCGCCAAGAACCTTCATGTTCACACCGTCGGAATGAGCCGATGGTGCAAACTGTAGCGAAACATACTTCGGGGGCAATGACCGCTTCGCCCGCATCGCAGACGCTCCTCAGCCAAAAATGCTACGGGACGTGTCGAGCGGCTGCTTCGGGGAATGCTGTCGTGCGGCATTATCAGGATGCGACCGTCGGCAAAGGGCCGGCCAAACCTGTCGTGGCCAGTGGCACTGTAGAGGCCGCCAACATGACGGTTGCTCTGCCGCAGCATGTTGCTCGGAGCTCATTGCAGACATTAGCTATTCATACATGGTGGGGTGAGCTGTAGGCCTATAGAAGGAGAGCTTATGCGCAAACCGATTCTGATGTTCTTGAGTACGGCTGCCATCTGGCACGGAACTTCGGCACACGCCGAATTTAAAAACGACGGTTCCATATTGGAGGATCTCATCAATGGCAACCGAATTCCTCTGAGCGACCGGCGGTTCAGAGAATACACGCAGATTTGCTTGGTAGGATATGACTTGCATGGAATAAGGTCGGAGCAATGCGAAGAAGCGCAAGAAAACAGCGTGATCGCCATTCCAAAGGAGAACGCGGCTTGCGTGCCTCTCATTAAACGCCGCGATCTCCGCAAAATTAACCTAAATGTCCTTTTGGACGGTGAGATACAATGTGTGGATGTGCTTCCCGGAAATTCGTTGTTTGTCGTTAAAGGGGTGCCGGGGATCAGATACGACCGCATCGACGCGCAAGTAAGTGGCCGTTGAGCACAAGCGTATCAGCGCTTTCTGACCCCACAACAGGCGTATTTTACCAACAGCAGCTAAGTGACCGCCTGGTCCGCGAGCCAGCATAAGCCCGGCGTGACAATGCCATATGACGTTGAACCGCTATCTGCCAAAGCGGGTAACCCATTCGATGTAGGCCCAGCCAAAGGCCACAATCGAAACTAAGGTTATAAGCATATAGCGAAGGCTCCTGTTCTTCACCACCTCGCGATGCATTCACCGAGTGCACTCAACAGAGCTTCCACGCCGCAACCTCCACAGATCCTTGAGCAGCCGCAAGACGACGATGTGCGAACTGTGGCTTTGTCCGCGTCGCGCGGCCCAAGACGGCCGCGGCCATCTCTGAGAGCCCTCAGCTGACGATCCTTGTCATCGAAATGCAAAGCTGCCAGGAGTGCGAGCGCCGAGCACTTCGATTGTCGGGACAATGCGGGCGCTGCCCGTTTCAGAAGGCAGTTTTGGTCCCACAAACGTCAGAGTGCGGGTTTCGTTCGGACTTAGGTTACCGGAGATGTTCGCAGTGCTAAAGGTGCGGGCACCATCGAATCCCGCCTCGATCAATGCAGTCTGCTCGCCTTCGATGAAGTAGCGAATACCATATTTCACAGACTCAATAGGTTCTTTGGAACCGTTGTTCACAGTGCATTCGATCAGGCCAAAATTATGCGCCCTCGCGGACTTCTCCCCGCCCGGGAATGAGCAGGCAGAAACTTTCACATCCTGTTTGAGGGTGGGCGGCGGCTGATAGTCGAGGCTGCAGTTGCTGGACCGATAGGAGGCGCCCCCATCCGACGGTAGACAGCCCATAAGTGAAGGAGCTTGGTCGTTTGCAAATGTCGGGAGTGCAGCAGAGGCAAAAAGCATCAACAAAACGGCGCGCACGGCGGCTCCTAGATTTGAGTCTTCAAGAATTTTCTCGACACCCAAACCGGAACGCGAGTGCTCATCAATGACCGCAATGTCCCGCATGGCGCACGACTGGCCCAATGGGCTCTGAGAGACGGGTGCGGCCGTCTCGGGCCGTGCGATGCGGACGAGGCTGCTGTTGAGCAGGGGCCCGATTGGTAGAGCTAAGTCGATAATCACAGGAAGGAATCTGTTTAAGAATGCCGACATTTCCGCCTTTGCGACGGCTTGCCTCCATCGCTGCAACTGTGATTTGTATTGGTAGCGCCCAAGCATCAGCGCAGGGGTCCGACCTACCGGGCGGCTTCCGGTTGGGCAGTTCACTTGATGAAGCCAAGCGACAGGCCGCTCCCCAAGGTTGGGAGCTTGTTCCGCTTTCGCCAGAACTACCTTCCTCTTGGCACGTTAATAATCAAGATATAGGTGTTCACGTTTGCGGCGATAAAGTCGCCAGTGTCTCTCGCACAGTCCCAGGAAATCTTGATGAGTTCGCCCAACTGGTTTTTGACCGTCAAGTTTAATTAGGCAAGCCTGAGCTTCAGGTCGTAACATGGAATGCTGGTGCTATACGGATCTCCAACATAGACGCGCGCTTTCCGGAAACAAATGGGCTCGGTCTTGCCATACAGTTCAGCAGCACCGCGGGCAAACTCGCTATAAATACACTATATTATACACATGCGCACTGTCCAGAAGCGGGTGCCGACTGACGGCTATGGGCTCCGCGCAACATGCTGCAAACCAGCAACCGGCCATTGACCGGATGGTATGGCGCGGTCCCCGAAGCGAGCGAGGCCGGCCCTTTGCTGCCGCTCGCCCCTCTGAGATGCCGGACCACGGCTTTTTCGAAACAGCCGTTCGAACTGCAATGCAGTGGAAACCCTCGTCGTCATGGTAGACGAAGCTGCCCATTTGCGGGTGCCGCACATCTATTCAGGCCACCACCTGTCGAGCACCCGGAGGGCGAAAAGGGGCATGACGGCGATGCTGCACGGCATTGGCGGCGAGGCTGAGGAAGCGGACATTCGTGCGCCGCGTAGCAACTCATCGGGGGCGGGCACATCATTAAGGCTCTTGTCGAATTTCACCGACCTCGCCTGCGATTTTCCCCTCAGCGGCGTCGCTCACCAATTTCGTCATGATCGGGGTGAATATGACCGATAGTTTCGGCATAGATCTCTGACATCTGCTTCATCCGGTCCACGACCTGCGGGCCGAGCAGGTTGAACACTTCGTTGATCAGCAGGCTGCTGAGGCTGACGAAACCGGAACTGGAATCCATGAACTGATTGAGGTCGGTGGCGACCTCCAGCACGTCATCGACACTGTCGCGCCCCCAGTCGCAATGCTGGTCGGTCAGCAGGATCACGGACAGTCCTGCCGCGCGCGCCCGTTCAGCGAGTTCCCTGGTCAGTCGCGAATAGCGCCGCATATCCATGATCAGGATGCAGGAATTGTCCGGGGCATCAAGCAGCACGTCGGAGAAATGCCCGGACCGGCTGTCGACCAGCCGGACCCTCGGGCGCAGATATTGCAGCAGTCTGGCCATGTAGACCGCGTGACCTTCCTCGGGCTGAAAGCCGGTGATGAAAACCTCGGCGCAATGGGACAGGCGGTGGGCGACGCGGGCGAATTCGGGACTGCGCGCGATCTCGTAATTGCGCATCACCGCCGCGATCTCGCGCTCCATGCCGATGTTGCGCGCGGCGGGGCCGGATTGCATCTGCTGATGAAGAGCCTTCAGCCGGTCTCCAAGAAGAAAGGCTCGGTCTTGGGTCTTGCGGTCCAGCTCGTCGCGCAGCGCGGCCTTGAGCTCGCGAAAATGCCGATAGCCTAGCACCCGGCAAAAACGCCCCACCGAGGCTTCGCCGACGCCCAGCTTCTTCGCCAGAGACGCCGCCGTTTCATAGGAAAGCGTTCCAAGATTGGCCTGCATATGCTTGCCGATAAGGGATTCGGTGGGCGTTGCCCGCTTTAGCGCCGCAAGGATGCGGCTTTCGACCGGACCTTGGGGGGCGGCTGGATTCTTGGTTTCCGGATCGCCCCGATGCCGTTGCTTGCGGGTCATCCCGCCTTCCCCTTTTCCCCATCCTTCCGGCCGGCCCGCGCGAAGGCAGACGCCATCGGTTCTTGACAGAAATATTCCGCATACTAACACTTGCAATAAAACTATCAAACCAACTTTGGCGCAGAGCCGCCGATGCGAAGGAAAGGCAATCACGATGCTTGTTGAGGTGGAATGGCAAAAGCTGCGCGCGCCGGAAATTCGCGCCATTGCGGCCAGGCCGGGGGCGCTGGCAATCCTGCCCATCGGCTCGTTGGAACAGCATGGCCCGCATCTGCCGGTGATCACCGACACCGCCAGCGCCTCAGCGGCGGCGATCGCGGCGGCGCGGCTTGTCGCCGATGAGGTGCCGGTGGTCGTCCTGCCCGGCCTGTGGCTGGGCATGAGCGAGCATCATCTGCCCTTCGGTGGCACCATCACGCTGGATTATGCGACCCTGCGCGCCGTCCTTGGCTGCATTGTGCGCTCGCTGGTTTCGGGCGGCTTCGGGCGGCTTCTGATCGTGAATGGCCATGGCGGCAATATCGACCCGCTGGCGGTCGCGGTGCGTGAGCTGGCGGTGGAATACGACATGCCGATCGTGGCCTGCCTGCCGTGGGACATGGCCCCCGATGAGGTCGCATCCATCATGGAAACGGCGCCGGGCGCGGGGCACGCCTGCGAGGGTGAGGCCTCTCTGATGCTTGAGATCATGCCGGACGCCGTGCGCCCCGAAAACTTTGCCGCGGCCTTGGGCAACCAGAAGGACGACTGGCATCTGCCGCGCGGCGCGAGCCGTTTCTATTCCTTCTCGGAACGGCGTCCGGTGACGGGGACCATGGGCGATCCACGCCCCGCCACGGCGGCGAAGGGCGCGGCCATCCTGACCGCGCAGGCCCATGCGGTCGCCCAGCTGATCCGCGACTCGGCCGCATGGACCCCTCCCGATCAGGTCTGGGCGCCGGGGCGTGGTCAACGCAGCACGATGGGCCGGGACCAGGCCTGACCAACCAGCAAGAACATCAGGGAGATGACCGTGACACTGCGCCTGAAACTGCCTTTGTTTGCTTTGACCTGCGCCATAGCGCTTGGCGCGGGGGGCGCCATGGCCAAGGATTTCATTTATTGCTCGGAAGGCGCGCCCGAAGGCTTCGACCCCGCGCTTTACTCGACCAACTCGACCTGGGATGCCTCGGCGCAGACGGTCTATGACGGGCTGACCCGCTACAAGCGCGGCACCTCGGACATTGAGCCGGCGCTGGCGGAAAGTTGGGATGTGTCCGCCGACAACCGTGAATACACCTTCCATCTGCGCAAGGGAGTCAAGTTCCACACCACTCCGGACTTCACGCCGACCCGCGATTTCAACGCCGATGACGTGATCTTCAGCTTTGAGCGCCAGATGTCCAAGGACGGCCCCTGGGCGGAATATGCGGGGGCCTCTGGCTGGCAGATGTTCGACGCGATGGGGATGCCCGACGCGATCAAGGAGATCGTCAAGATCGACGATCAGACGGTCAAATTCGTGCTGAACGCACCGGATGCCTCGTTCCTGGCGGCGATGGCGCTGAATTTTGGCGCGGTCCTGTCAAAGGAATATGCCGACGCTCTGAGCGCCTCGGGGAAACAGGTCGAACTGAATCAGAAGCCGGTCGGCACCGGGCCCTTTGCCTTTGTCGCCTATCAGCAGGATGCGGCGATCCGTTATCGGGCCAATGCCGACTGGTGGGACGGCAAACCGCCGATCGACAATCTGGTTTTTGCGATCACCCAGGACCCAACCGTGCGGATCACCAGGCTCAAGGCCGGCGAATGCCTCATGGCTGCCTATCCCGCCCCCGCCGAGGTTCCGGCGCTCAAGGCGGACAAATCGCTTAATGTCATGGAGGCGCCAGGGCTGAACATCGCCTTCATGGCGTTCAACACCCAGGTTGCGCCCTGGGACAGGCCCGAGGTCCGGCGCGCGGTGGCGATGGCGATCAACCGCCCCGCTCTTGTCGATGCGGTCTATCAGGGCATGGGACAGGTTGCGGAAACGCCGCTGCCGCCAACGATCTGGGGATATAACGACCAGCTTGCGCCCTATCCCTACGATCCGGCCGCTGCCAAGGCCGCGCTGGAAGCAGCGGGCGTGAAGGACGCGAAGCTGAACATCTGGGCGATCCCGGTCAGCCGCTCCTACATGCCCAACGGGCGGCGCGCGGCCGAGATGATCCAGGCCGATCTGGCGCAAGTGGGCATCACCGGCGAGATCGTCAGCTATGAATGGGGCGAATATCTGAAACGCGTGCGCGCGCTGGATCGTGACGGCTTCGCGATGTCGGGCGGATCAAGCGACAGTGCCGATCCCGACAACCTGCTGGGCTTTTTCCTGAACTGCCCCTCAAGCTCTGGGAATACCGCGTATTGGTGTAACGCCGAGGTGCAGGACCTGCTGAAATCCGCGCGCGCCGAGACCCAACAGGACAAGCGCGCCGAGATGTATGAACGCATCCAGCAGATCGTGCATGACGAGGCACCCGTGCTGCCGCTGGCCAATTCCCGTGTCGTCCTGCCGATGTCCACCAAGGTGAAAAACTATGTGATGGACCCGCTGGGCGCACATCGTTTCGACAAGGTTGACCTCGAATAGCCGGTCAGTCGGGCGCCGGTTGAAAGGGGCAGCCGCGAAGGGGACTTCGCGGCGCCCGGGGCTTTGCAGGCACTCTCTCCAAGGGTGGCGGGATCAGGGATGACAACGACAATCGTATTGGGTGCGGGCATGGTGGGCGTGTCCACGGCGCTTGCCTTGCAGGCCATCGGCGACACGGTGGTTCTGGTGGATCGCAAGGGGATTGGCCGCGAGACCAGCTTTGGCAATGCTGGCGCGATCCAGACCGAGGCGGTCGAGCCCTATGCCTTTCCCCGAGAACCGCGCCGCCTGCTTGGCATCGCCCTCGGGCGCGGCGGCGAGGTCAATTGGCACTTTGGCGCGATGCCCGAGCACCTTCGACCCTTGCTGTCCTATTGGTGGAATTCGCGCCCGCAAAGCCACGCGCGCCTAAGCCAGCACTATCACGCTATCGTGGGGCAATCCGATCTTTACCATGCCCCGCTGATCGCGGCCGCCAAGGCCGAGGAACTTGTCGAACGGCGGGGCTATCATGTCATCTTCCGGACCGATAAGGGGCTGGACGCAGCATGGAAGGACGCCCGCCGCCTCAACGGACAATGGGGGGTGGCCTCGCGGCGTCTGGACGGCGCAGAGCTGACTGCGCTGGAGCCAGAGCTGAAACAAAGCCTGCCGGGCGCGGTCCATTTCCACGATGTCTGGACCTGCCGCAGTCCCGGCGGATTGTCCGCAGCCTATGGCCGCCTGTTTCAGGCCCGTGGCGGCAACTTCGTTTATGGCGACGCGCAATCGCTGGAGCAGACCCGCAGCGGCTGGCGGCTGACGACCGAGGTCGGCAGGGTTGACGCCGAACGGGTGGTGCTGGCGCTGGGGAGTTGGTCGACCCAAGTGACAGGGCGGCTTGGCTACCGCATCCCGCTGTTTCGAAAGCGCGGCTACCACCGGCATTTCGACGCCGCAGGCGGCCCCACGCATCCGCTTTATGACGCCGAGCGCGCGACCTTCATGGCACCGATGACCCAAGGATTGCGGCTTTGCACCGGCGCCGAGTTCACCCGGTTGGACGCAGAAATCGACTGGCGCCAGATCCGCCGCTCAGAGGCGTCGGCCCGCGAATTGTTCGATTTCGGCGACCCGGTCGAGGCCGAACCCTGGTTCGGGCATCGCCCCTGCCTGCCGGACATGCTGCCGGTGATCGGCGAGGCGCCGCGCCACCCCGGCCTGTGGTTCCACTTCGGTCACGGCCATCAGGGCTTTACCGCCGGTCCTGCCTCTGCCCGGATCCTTGTCAGCGCGATGACCGGTCAGCCCCTGCCTGTGGTCGCGGCCCTCGGGGCGGCGCGTTTCGGCTGACACTTCGCTCTCATGAGCCAATGCGCGTTCAGGCATTCCGACCGGTGCTTGCTGTTGAAGGTGAGGCAGGATCAGAAAACAGTCCGGAGGACCGTTTTCCCGGACGATGCGGCCCTCGAAATTGAGGCCAACGACGTCGAGGTCAAGAAAGCGCGCGGCATTCTCCTGCTGTATTTTCAAGGACGGGGTGTCCTTGGATTCTCAGTTTCGGGTCATTTGGAAGTCTGGAATCCGCACGTTCAAGGCATTCAGGAAGTCGCCTGCATCGAAAACCGCGCCCGGCGCCTGCGCACCACTGCCCCGGCTTCTCCCGTCCAGCAGCCGCACGACCGCCTCGCAGATAAGCGGCGCGGAAAAGGCATAAATGTCCCGGCCCGTTGCTGTGATCCGGCGGGTTTCGCGACCCTTTCGGATCACGGCGTTGATCGCAAATCGCTGAGGCGAGCGGCCTGACTCGTCGGCAGCCTTCGGCGTAGGCGTATCTACAGCGCGGACATCGCTGAGTGCCGTTCGGTTTAGGAATGAATGCAGTTCCTTCGGCCGAAGATGACGTGTGATGACGGGGATTTCGGAAAAGGGCAACGCGACGACGGCTTGGCGACCAAATGGTTCTGGAAAGTTCAGCGTCAAGTCGTCAGCAGCGGGCACTAGCGGCGCCAGCCTGCCGTTTGACACCACCAGCCGCTGCGCCGTGTTGCGCGCCCCGGTGATCCTTGTGCCCCTGGTCGGATGCCAGCTATCGAGGGCGATACCGATGCGGATGTCATCGACATCCACCCAGTCGTCCATGGCGGCAGAGACCATAAGATCGCCGAGACCGCCATAGAACCCCATCGCCGGAAGAACGAGAACGCCTGCCGCGCCCGCAGCCTCATCGAAGGCCTCGAATGTCGCCATCGCGCTCGGCTGCTCGGCGGTCACATCCAGATAATGGGCACCAGCGCGAATGGCTGCTTCTGCAACCGGTGCGGCCGTGTCCAGGAAAGGGCCGGCGCAGTTGATGACCGCCGCCATATTGGCAAAGGCGATGTTGAGCGACGCGGCATCGTCGATCGCGGCTTCGCGCAGATCAATCTCCGGACCGAAGACGCGCTCCTGCGCCAGCTTCGCTTTGTTGCGAACGACGGCCACAGGCGTAATGCCTCGCCGCTTCAATTCCGCCACCACGAAACGACCCGTATGACCGCCTGCTCCAAAGATTGCCACGGCCTTTGCCGCGCCACCATTCATTACATCCCCCGTCTGGGTCTCCAAGCGCCCGCTCATCTCTTCCCTCATCGCTACAGACCTGTTTGTATCATTACGCTACGTACAGGTCTGTAGCGTGTCAAGCGCGATCGTGTTAAAGTGCGCTCAATGGAAGTGACCAGATGGTAAAGACGACAGTCAGCACGATGAAAAACATGGCAGAAAATGGCGCGGATTTGCGCGAACGGGTGTTGGAGATAGCTTCGAAACTTTTTTATGAACGCAGCGTGCGCGCGGTCGGTGTCGATCTTGTCGTGGCCAAGGCCGGAGTGGCCAAGACCAGCCTCTACCGCCATTTCCGCACCAAGGATGATCTCGTAGCCGCCTTCCTCAGTCGCGAGGATAAGGATTTCTGGAATATTTGGGACGAGGTCGCGCAGATGCACACCTCGGACCCAGCAGCCGAGCTGGACGCACATCTTTTCTGGATCGGCGAACGTGTCGGCCGCCCCAATTACCGCGGCTGCCCCCAGATCAATGTCGCAGCTGAATTTCCGGAAAGCGATCATCCGGCGCGCAAGGTCGCACACGATCACAAAGCGGAACTGCGCCGCCGCTTGACTGTTCTAGCCGAACGCCTGGGAGCAACGGAGCCGGAAGAGCTGGGCGGACAGCTCGCCGTGCTTGTCAACGGCGCTTTCGTCAGCTCGCAGATGTTGACCGGAGAGGAGGCGGTACCACTGCTTCAGCATATGGCGCACGCACTCGTCGAGTCAGGCTGCGCGCGCGAAGTCAGCACGTTGGAGCAACCAGGCCAAGGCTAGAAGCCGAGCGCGGAACGCCTTTCGAGACGCTCCCGCGAACAACTCCTTCCTCAGGCCGTGCGATAGGGATAGGGACCTCGTGATGTCCTGAGCCTTCTCCAAGCAAGGGCCCGATCAGGGTACCAGCTTTCAGGATCCCGTGGTCCCGCCAAGGGGACACGCCAAATTCGGCTGTTTAAGAACGGAAGGCGCGAGCTAAAGCCGAAATACATGCCGCTTGATCCTCCTGCACGCTGCGAGCCGCTAAAGCAGTCATTGCGTCGCAAGTCTTGATAGGCAGACACTGAAGCACCGCTCGCGAAAAATGCCCTGCCCGTGGGTAACGGACAGGACCGGAGGTCGTATCTGCCCCTATCAGAAAGCAACGGTTTCCGGGCCTTTCAGCGCCAGAATCTCACGTGCCTCGTCAGCCGTGGCTATTTCCAGACCCAGTCCTTCGATGATCTGGCGCGCGCGGGCGACCTGCTCGGCATTGCTCTGCGCCAGGCGGCCGGGGCCGTTCCACAGCGAATCCTCGAGGCCCACGCGGACATGCCCGCCCATCGCGGCGGCCATGGCGGCGATGGCCATCTGGTTCTTGCCCGCGCCCAGCACCGACCAGCGGTAATTGTCGCCGAACAGGCGGTCCGCCGTGCGCTTCATGTGCATGACATCCTCGGGGTGAGCGCCAATCCCGCCCATCAGGCCAAAGACCGTCTGGATGAACAGCGGACCCTTGACGATGCCCGCGTCGAAGAAATGCTTCAGGTTGTAAAGATGGGCGCTGTCATAGCATTCGAATTCGAAGCGGGTGCCATTCGCACCCAACGTGGTCAGGATATGCTCGATATCGCCGAAGGTATTGCGAAAGACGATGTCGCGGTTGCCCAGATAGTCCTTTTCCCATTGGTGCTTAAGTTTGGCGTCAAAGCGGTTCAGCATCGGGAACAGGCCGAAATTCATGGTGCCCATGTTCAGGGACGCGACCTCGGGCTTCCAGGTGGCGGCGGGGCGGATACGTTCCTGAATGGTCATCGTGGGCGCGCCGCCGGTCGTGATGTTGACGACGCAGTCGCTGCGCTGCTTGATGACGCGCAGGAAGGGCTCGAACGCCTCGGGTGTCTGGTCGGGCCGCCCGTCCTTGGGATCGCGTGCGTGAAGATGGACGATGGCCGCGCCCGCCTCGGCTGCGCCGATGGCCGCCTCGGCGATCTCGGCCGCCGTCACCGGCAGGTATTCCGACATCGAGGGCGTGTGGATCGCGCCGGTGACGGCGCAGGTGATGATCGTCTTGCGAGGCTTGGCCATTAGTCTTTCCTTTCGCTGCGGCTGCGCAGATGGCGATCCAGTGCCGCCAGTTCCCGGTCGCGCCAATCCTGGCGTGCGCGGATTTCGGTGTCGGGGAAGGCGTCGGCGACGACCTGGCCCGCGGCTTCGGTAAAGGCTTCGCCGCGCGCCGCATCGTCGGTCAGGCGCGCCAACATCGGGCCATAACGGCGGACGTAATCGGGCACGCCGCCGGGCGCGTTCAGCAGGATCGTTTCCAGCGGCCCCATGAAGGCCCAGCGGCGGCCCAGCCCGTGGCGGATGGTGTCGTCCAGCCCCTGCACATCGATCACGCCGCGTTCGACCAGGCTTAGAGATTCCGCCAGCAGCACCGCCTGCAAGCGGTTCAGGACAAAGCCGTCGATTTCGCGCGTCAGGCGGGCGGGAACCTGTCCGACCTGCCGGAACAGCGCCTCGGCCCGGTCCATGACCTCGGGCGCGGTTTGGGCCGAGGGGCAAAGTTCGACGATGGGCACCAGATGCGGCGGGTTGACGGGATGGGCGACAAGGCAGCGCGCGGCGCCCGCCAGCCCCTCGGACCAGACCGAGGGCATCAGCGCCGAGCTGGATGACGCAAGAATGGTGCCCGGCGCGGCCAGCCGGTCCAGATCGGCGAACAGCGCGCGCTTGATCGCCGCATCCTCGGGGCCGTTTTCCTGCACCCAATCCGCGCCGTCCAGCGCCTTGGCCAGCGTGGCGCAAGGCGTGACCAGCGCCGCGATGCCCGCATCACCGCCCGCGTCGCGGATCATGGCGCCGATGTCGTCGGCCAGCCGGTCGAGCACGGTCGGGTTCGCGTCCCAGACCTGGACGGGCAGGCCCGCACGGGCAAAGACCAGCGCCCATGACCGGCCGATCAGGCCAGCACCGATGATAGCGATTGTGGTCATGCATTCTCCCTTCACAACCAAAGCACCTGGCGGCGCAGATCCAGATCCTCGGCCAGCGCGCGGGACGGTCCGTCATGGAACACCCGGCCCATTTCCAGCGCCACGGTCCGGTCGGACAGGGCCAGCGCAAGATCAAGGTTGTGGTCGACGATCACGATGGACAGCTGGTCCCGCAGCTTGTCGAAACTGTGGAAAAGCTGCTCGACCACCGCGGGGGCCAGCCCCTCGAAGGGTTCGTCCAGCAGCAGGATGCGGGTATCGCCGGACAGCGCGCGGGCGACGGCGGCCATCTGCTGTTCGCCGCCCGACAGGCGGTCGGCCTCGGTCTCCATCCGCTCGCCAAGACGAGGGAAGAATTCAAGGATCTGCTCATCGCTCCAATGGCTGCCCGCGCCGGTCCGACGTTTCAGGCGGCCCAGCTCCAGGTTTTCGCGCACAGTCATTCCGGCGAAAAGACCCCGGCCCTGGGGAACATAGCCGATGCCCGCCCGCGCGATGGTGGCGGGATCAAGGCCCGCCAGTTGCTGGCCGTCCAGCCGGATCGACCCGGAACTGGGCGTGGCGATGCCGATCATCGACTTCAGCAGCGTCGATTTCCCGGCGCCGTTCCGTCCCAGCAGGGCCAGGATCTCGCCCTTGCGGATGTCGAAGCCGACGTCGTGCAGGATGTGGCTTTTGCCGTAATGGACGTTGACCTTGTCCAGGACGCAGATGGTTTCGCCGACCTTGCCCTGATGGGCGCTGGCGGCGACCTCGGCGGTGCCCGAACCGATATAGATCTCGCGCACCTTGTCCGAGGTGCGGGCATCGTCGACGGTGCCGTCCAGCAGCACCTTGCCTTCGTTCATCACCGTGACGTGGTCGGCCAGGTTGAAGACCCGGTCGATGTCATGTTCGACCAGCAGCACCGGAATGTCGGCCGAGACTTGCTTGATCAGGTTGCCGACCCGCTCGCGCTCGGCCACCGACAGGCCCGCCAGCGGCTCGTCGGCCAGCAGCACCCGCGGATGATTGGCCAACGCAAGGCCAAGGTCCAGCAACCGCTGCCCGCCATAGGACAGCGAGCCCGCCTTGGCCCCCTCCATCCCGGCAAGGCCGACCCAAGCCAGAATCTCTCGTGCCTGGTCATTGATGCGCGCGATGCCCTTGGCCGGGATCCACGGGTTCATGCGCAGGGGATCACCCGCCTGGATCGCAAGCCGGACGTTTTCCTGAACCGTCAGGTCGGGAAACAGGCTGGTGATCTGGAAGGACCGGCCCATGCCCATTTGCGCGATCCGGTCGGCCGACAGTCCCGCGACCTGCTGGCCGGCCAATGTCACCTCGCCACTGCTGGGGGCAAGGATGCCGCTGAGCAGGTTGAAGGCCGTGGTCTTGCCCGCGCCGTTCGGGCCGATCAGGGCGTGAAGGCTGCGGTCGCGCACATCGATGCTGACGCCGTCCACCGCCTTGAAGGCACCGAAGCTTTTCGTGATCTGCTGCGCCTTCAGCACAGATCCGGCGGGCTGGCCGGTCGCGCGCAGCATTTCGGGCAAGGGCAGTGCCTCGACCCGACGCTCGGCCATGGCGGCGGCCAGATCGGGGCCCGGGAACAGCCGCCGGATGACCTGACGGCCCATGCCGATCAGGCCGTCGCGGGCGAACAGGACGAAGCCCATGAACACCAGCCCGAACCAGAACAGCCAGTTCTCGGTATAGATCGACAGGTATTCGCGGAACAGGACATAGAAAACCGCGCCAAGTGCCGGCCCCAGAAAGCCGCGCATCCCCCCGATCACCGTCATCGCCAGCAACTCGCCCGAGAAGATGATCGACATCGGCTCGGCCGAGGTCATGCGGTTCTTGTAAAGCAGCAATGCCCCCGCCAGCGCCGTGACGCTGGCCGAGGCGACAAAGGCCGCCAGCTTGTAGCGTCGGGTGCGATAACCAAGGGCGGTGGCGCGGGTTTCGTTTTCGCGGATCGCCTCCAGCACATGGCCAAGGGGCGAATTGACGAAACGCCACATCAGCGCCGCGACGCCAAGCGCCAGGACGGCGGTGACGATATAGAAGTTCATGCTGTCGTTCAGGTCGAACCCGGCGATGACAGGACGCTCGATCCCGCCAAGGCCGTTCTCGCCGCCGGTGACGCTGGTCCAGCGAAAGGCGACGGTGAACCCCAGCGCCGACAGCGCCAGCGTCATCAGCGAGAAATAGACCCCGCGACGGCGTAGCAGCAGCCAGCCGAAGCCCGCGGCGATGATCGCGCTCAGCACCACGGCGGCGACCAGCGGCAGGACGATGGCATGGCCGGGCATCGCCAGCGCGACCAGCGCCGCGACATAGGCGCCCAGGCCGAACCAAGCGCCATGACCGAACGAGACAAGGCCGGTATAGCCCGCCAGCAGGTTCAACCCCATGCAGGCCATGGCGAAGATGACAAGTTCGGCCGCCGAGGTCGTGGTCAGCCCGATGGAGTTCATCAGCCAGGGCAACAGGACGGCCGCGACGCCAGCGACAGCAAGCGGGTGAAGAAATGTGTTTCTGGACATCAGGAAATCACTCGAAGCGCAGAATGCGCTCTCCCATCAGGCCGCGCGGGCGCAGCAGCAGGACGACGAACATCAGCAGGTAGATCGCGGCCAGCGACCAGGATGGCAGGCCAATCGCGATGACCAGCCCCTTGACCAGCCCGACCAGCAGCGCCGCCAGCACCACGCCCCAGAAAGAGCCAAGCCCGCCGATGACGACGACGACAAAGGCCGCGGTCAGGACCTCGCCCCCCATGGCGGGATGGACGGGGACGATCGGCGCCATCAGGACGCCCGCCAGCCCGGCCAGCCCGATCGCGATCCCCGCGACCGTCGACAGGTAAGGCCGCAGCGAGATACCCATCGCCGCCAGAATATCGGGGTTCTGGATGCCCGCGCGAACGATCCGGCCAAAGGCCGTGCGGTTCAGCAACAACCACAGCCCGCCCACCGCCAGCACGGCGACGACGATTAGGAAGATGCGATAGCGGGAATAGATGAAATCGCCCAGGAATACCTGCCCGCGCAGCGCGCCGGGGATGTTATAGGCCAGCGGGGCCGAGCCGAAATGCCAGCGAAGCGCCTGTTCGATCACCATCGCCAGACCAAAGGTCAGAAGCAGGGAATAAAGCGGATCGACGCGGTAGAAGCGGGTGAACAGCAGCCGCTCGGTCACGACGCCCAGTGCCGCCACCAGCAGCGGCACGATGATGACCGCGCCGAAAAAGCCGGTATAGGGCGTGATCGCGATGGCAAGATAGGCGCCGATGGCAAAGAACGCCCCATGCGCCAGGTTGACGATCCCCCCCAGCGAAAAGATCAGCGACAGGCCGATGGCGATGAGCAGGTAATAAAAGCCATCCAGCAGCCCGTTCAGAAGTTGCGACAGGAACAGGAACATGTTCATGCGGTTTCCCCCCCTTGGTTGGTCGCGGGACGCGCGCGCAAACCGGCGCACGCATCCCGTCCTGATGGTTACGAGGAGAAGCTGCAGGTGCCGCCCACCGCATCAGCGATCAGCGTTTCCAGCGGCTGGTCCGGCTGGGGCAGCGGACCCGAGGTGGTGAAGATGTCCCACTGGTTCGCCGCCTCGCCCGAAGGCAGCGCGGTGATCGCGTAGATCTCTTGCAGAAGCTGGTGGCTCTCGGGGTGGAAATAGCCATCCCGTGTTTTCATCATGTCGAACTTGGTAGCCGGATCCTCGAAATAGTCGATGATCGCGGCCGGGTCGGTTCCCTTGGTGTCCCGGATCGCCTGGGCCAGGATCTGGATCGCCATGTAATCGCCCCAGGCTTGGTTTTCCGGCGGCTTGCCGTATTTCGCGGTGAATGCCTTGACGAAGGCCCGGGATTTCTCGGTCTGGATCTGGTGGTTCCAGACGCAGGGCCAGGTGCCTCGGAAATTCTCGGCCCCGGCGGCCCAGGCGGAAGCCGTGTCGAAGCCGAAGCCGCCCAGCGGAAACTCCAGCCCGAATTCCCCGTATTGCTTCAGGAAACTGGTGATCTGCGTCCCGGCAAGGTTCAATGCGACAAGATCCGGCTTGGCGTCCCGGATCTTCAGCATGAAGGACGAGAAATCGGTCGCATCCGTCGGGATCAGGTCTTCGCCCGCCAATTCGCCGCCGTGACGGCCAAGGAAGGCATGCGCGCCCTTGGACAGGTCATGGCCAAAGGCATAATCGGCGCTCAACAGGTACCAGCGCTTGCCCTCGACCAGCCCGTTCTGCAGCAGGTGCTGGCCTTCGGCGTTCACATACATGACGTTCTGGGTTTCGACGTGGAACATGTGACGCTTGCAGTCGCTGCCGCGCAGGGTGTCCGAATTGGCGCCGGTATTGATGAACAACCGCTTCGCGCGCTCGGCGGTCTGGGCGATGGTCAGGGCTGAGGCGGACGAGATCTCGCCCACGATGGCCATGACATTGTCGCGTTCGATCATGCGCTCCGCCTTGGTCGAGGCGGTCTGCGGGTTGACGGAATCTTCCTTGAGGATCTGCAACTGGCGTCCGTCGATGCCGCCGGCCGCGTTGATTTCCTCGACCGCCAGATCGACGGCCATGACGGCATATTCCCCCAAGGGCCCCAGAAAGCCGGTGCGTGGCGTCAGGTGCCCCAGGACAATGGGGCCGTCCTGGGCCCGCAGGATCGACGGTGCGCCAAGCGCCCCAGCCGCAAGGGCGCCGCTGGTCAGCAGAAATCTGCGGCGATCAATTCCAGATAGGCTCATCGAACACTCCTCCCTTTGTTCGGTGGCAGTCGCAGGCGATCTCCCCATCACTGCGATCTGAGATCACAGTTGAAGCCAGAAAAGTATTTGTCAATTTTTTAATGGGCCATCCACTTGCAAACTGAGATCACAGTTGGCAGCATGATGGAGAAAGGTTCTGCCATATGCCTGCTGGTCCCCCGATTTCCGCATTGCCCGAACGGCCCGATTCGCTGGCCCGTCAGGTCCATGACATCCTGTCCGAAATGCTGCTTTCGGGTCAGTTGCGCCCGGCGGATCGCATGTCGATGCGGGATCTGGCCGACCAGCTTGGCGTCTCGGTCATGCCGGTGCGCGACGCGGTCAGCCGGCTGGTCGCCGCCGGGGCGCTGGAAAGCCGGCCCAACCGCGCGGTCGCGGTTCCGCTGATGACGCGCGCGGGCTTTCGCGACCTGACCGAGATCCGCATCCATAACGAGATGCTGGCCGTCCGCCTTGCCACGCTGCGCATGTCTGTTCCCCAGCTTGACCAGTTGCGCCAGCTGGAGATCGCGTTCTGCATGTCGCTGGAAGGCCCCGACAGCCGCGATGCCGTGCGCGCCAACAAGACGCTGCATTTCCACATCTATGAAAGCGCGGGTTCGCCCGTGCTGCGCGACGTGATTGCCGGGATGTGGCTGAAGGCCGGGCCGGTCATCACCCTTGACCTGGGCGAGGCGTCGCGCCGGTCGCGCAACGCGGCCTCGGTCAGCAACCATGCCGATCTGGTGCGGGCGATCGTGGCGCGCGAACCGGACGCGGCGGCCCATGCGCTTGAGGCAGACATAAGGTCCGCCGCCGAATTCATCCTGTCGCGTGACGTACTGCGCGACTGACACCGAACTGCGAGGGAATGCATGGATCTTGATTTGAGCGGACACCGGGTCATCGTCACCGCAGGGGCCAGTGGCATCGGCCGGGCCATCGTCCAGGCCTTTCTGGACGAAGGCGCGATCGTCGCGACCTGCGACATCGACGATGCCGCGCTGGCCACCCTGCCGGAGGGCGTGTTCCGCCAAAAGGTCGATGTCGGCGACAGCACGGCGCTGCGCGGCTTTCTGGACATGGCGATGGCGCATCTGGGCGGGCTTGACTGCCTGGTCAACAATGCGGGCATCGCCGGGCCTACGGCCCGTGTCGAAGACATCGACCTGACCGCCTGGCACCAATGCATCGACATCTGCCTGACCAGCCAGTTCATCGCCTGCGCGGCCTGCACGGACGCGCTTCGCGACAGCGCGAATGCCTCGATCATCAACCTGTCATCGGTGGCGGGCCGCGTGGGGTTCCGCCTGCGCACCCCCTATGCCGCCGCGAAATGGGGGGTGATCGGCCTGACCAAGTCGCTTGCGATAGAGCTTGGCCCCGACGACATCCGCGTCAACGCCATCCTGCCGGGACTTGTCGCCGGAGACCGCCAGCGCCGCGTGCTGGAGGCCAAGGCGCAGTCTCAGGGCCGGAGCGTCGCTGAGGTAGAGGCTCAGGCGTTTTCGTTCACCTCGATCCGTCATTATGTCGAACCCGGTCAGATTGCAGACCAGATTGTCTATCTGGCCAGTCGAAGGGGCAGTTCGGTTTCGGGGCAAGCAATATCGGTTTGCGGCGACACGCAGATGCTGGCCTGATCGTCCTTTGGGTGATGTTCAAAGCGAGAATATCGGAACGTTGTCGTGTCTTCCTGCGGCATCCGGATGTTGGTTTCAGATCTTCATTCAGCCTCTACACCCGTTGCATTGAGCACAAACGCGTATCGTCTCACTTGCGCAGGGCTGGCAAACATCCAACGGCCAACCACCCCGGCAGGCCAAGAGTTTGCGCAAACGCACCCCACAAGACAGGGTTCAGCAAGCAAGAGCCCCCGGATCTCGGCACATTTATCGATCTGAAGGAAAGAACATGAACCCCCTGAAGAAGCGCATCCTTGCGGGAGAGCAGATCGCCGCCGCCTGGGTCCAACTGGGCAGCCCCGACATTGCCGAGATCATGGTTCATCATGGTTGGAAGGTGCTGGTTATCGACGGCGAACATGGCCGTGGCGGCATCGAGGAATGGGTCGCCATCGCGCGCGCCGTCGAGGCCGCGGGCGGCGAGGTGGTGCTGCGCGTCCCGGATGGATCGGACACGATCCTCAAGCAGGTGCTCGACCGCGGCTTCCGCTCGTTGATTGTGCCATTTGTGAACACGGCCGCGCAGGCGCGATCAATTGCCGCCGCCGCGCGCTATCCGGGCCTCGGAAATCGCGGCTATTGCGCCCCGATTATCCGTGCTTCTGGTTGGGGCACTCGGGAGGGATATGCACGGCAGGAGGCCTCGGATGAACTCCTGTTGATCCTGCAATGCGAGCATATCGAAGCTGTCGAAAACCTTGCGGAGATCGCCTCGGTGCAGGGGGTGGATATGGTGTTCATCGGGCCGAATGATCTGGCTGGCTCCATCGATCACCTGGAACGGTTGCTGGAACCCGCCCCACAAATGCTGATCAAGCGAATTGAAGCGATAGTAGCCGAGGCCGGCAAGCCATTGGCCACGATCATAGGGGCGGGGCGCAACTGGAGCGATCTGTGGGCGCTTGGATACCGTTTCGTCGTCGGACCGAATGATGTCTCGCTGGTCATCGAGGGCGCACGCCGGACGGCCTCTGAGCGTGATCGCCTGCCTCTCCCATCTCAGGTCACAGGCTACTGAAAACGCCACGCTGCATATGTCGCAGCACGCTTCGGATTATTCTGTTCGGCCCCGCATCCGCTGGACGCATCCGATATCGGGACCACGGTCAAGAACGACATGGTCACGCTGCAGGACCAGATCGACAGCCGCTGGGCAAACCGCCGGGCCGACGGCTGCACACGGCCCCCGCCTGCGCGGCCGGGAACATTGCGCCTGCGGGCGACGTTCCCTGTAGAAAGCAGGAGGCTTTCATGCCCGAAGACAAGGACCAGACGACCCGGCCGTCCGAACGGGACAAAAGCGCGCCGCCGCCGGATCGGCCCAGCACCGCGCGGCAGCCCCGATATACCGGTCAGACCACGCCCGCCTCGGCCAGCGACGATCCTAGCGAATAGACGACTGCCTGCATTCACGGCCAGCCGATCGCAGTCGACGATCAAGATGCCGGCGCGTCCGCCCCGACCACAAGGGCCTTCGACCGGCGCCCGCAACAGTTCGCGACAATTCCGTTTCTGCGGTCGCAAAAAACACGCTTAGCTGCTAAACTTGGGCGATGGACCATACGGAGGCCGCGATGACCGAAACCAGAGACGTTCCCGGCATCGATCCGG
>NZ_JAVRQI010000019.1:0-87269 GCF_031854425.1 Paracoccus broussonetiae
CGAGAAAACCGTGGCCGTAGCCCTTGAACAGTTGCGGGTGATCGGGGACCGGGACACCAGCAACGATTACTTCATCGTCTTTACTGCGGATCGAACGGCGATCGAGCAGGCACGCGCGTTCGAATGGCCGGACGCCGATTAGCCGCCCCTTATCGCCCCATGTGCCATGCGCAGCGCGGTCAGGATGGTTGACGCCAGTACCTCTTCCGGCCCCCCGAAAAACTGGAACTCTTGCGCGAGCGGAGCTTTTCCCTGCAATCCGCAGGAAATGCAGACATAGCCGGGGGGCTTTCCTTGGTCCTCGGTCGGGCCGGCGACCCCCGTCACAGCCACGCAAATATCCGCCTTCGGGGACCGCTTCAGCGCGCCCGCCGCCATCTGGGCGGCAACCTCGGGGTGATAAACGGTCTTTTCCTCAATCAATTGCGACGAGACGCCAAGAGCCGCGATCTTCTGGGACGCCGTGTAGGTCACGAAACTGCCCTCCAGCACGCAGGAGCTGTCCGCAACTTCGGCGAGACAGGCGGCGATCAGGCCGCCCGTACACGATTCCGCCGTGACGATGCGCATCCCGCGATCTTCCAGCCCGCGGCACAGTTCCGTGGCCGCCGCGTTCAGATTGGTCGGGAAGCTAAGGTCCGCCTGCGTCCTGCAAAGGACAGCCGGGCGGAACAGCCTTTCGTCAAGTCTGTCAAAAACGGCAAGCCGGTCGGATGGTTGCTTGAACCGGACAGGACCCAGTCGCGCGGTCCAGGTCCCGCACAGACGGTCCCAAACGGCCTCGACAGCCCAGCGGGGGATGCTGCTCGGTTGCAGCCCCATGGCATCCAGCAGCGCGGCCCCTTTGGCGCGCGGATGCCTGTTCGCGGCATCGGCAAGCGCAAATACCGCGATGTCCCATTCCAGGGGGCTGACGCGGATATCCGCTCCGTCGCGCCGTTTCAGGATGAAGCCATCGGTCAGGTTTCGGCTCGCTTCCGGTAGTCCGGTCGCCCTTGCAAGCCAGGGAACCTCCCACGACCTCGTAAGATCCAGCAGCGGCGCCAGATCCCCTGCGCTTTCATGGAGGTGCAGGGTGCCGAGACCGAAATCAGCAAGGTCCGCACTGCTTGCAACTGTAGCGCCGAGGCCCCGAGCCTGTTCGTATAGCAGCATCCTGCGAAGCCGTGCGCCAAGGTCGCTGTGATTTATCTTATCGGTCCCGGCGTCTGGCGTCGAGACCGCATCCAGCGCCGCGAAAATCGCCTGATATCCGACGGACAGACCCAGGTCGAGATGGTCTATCCCCAGCATCCCGCACGCTTCGGCGGCTTGCGCGGATGCCGGGCAGTTGCGATTGCCGAGAAGAGTAAGCCCCCTCACCCGCCACCCAGCCGCCTTGAGCAAGGCCCCGGTCAGTGCGGCGTTCAGGCCGCCCGACATGTCGACGACCGCCGCGACCATTTCCGTCTGATGACGGTAATTCGCCAACCTTGCAACAATATCGGACCGGAGCCGTGCCAGATTCTGGGAATTCGGGAAATATCCCCCTTCTATCTGCTCATTCAGACATTGGGCGAACCACGGGTCCAAGTCGGCCCGAGCGGTTTTCGCTAGCAGCTTCAAAACTTCCGAATGTCCATTTCCCGGCATGTTCTCCCTCGAGAACTCGCTAAGGCAGAGGTAATCTTGTAGCACGATTGTTGAACTGTGCTCAATCAATCGGCCAGGATACGCCATGTTTAATTGCGCCGGATCCACAATCTGCGCTATTCCCTCGCGATCTGGAATGGCAGAGAAGAACAGCAACAAAATCCTTGTAGCTGCAGATTATATGCCAACCAGGTCGCTCAGATCCGACATAGGCTTCACCATGACTGTACGATCCTATGAGACCAGAAACACATCCTGCCCGGCGGATTGCGCAAATCGATCAGGAGAGGCAGACACTCGACCTACTTGAAGACATCGATGAAGTGGAACTTCTGGCTCGCGTTCGGATGGAGCAAGTCCCGGACCGGACGGACGAATTTCAGCCAGACACAGGCCCCTTGCCACAGCAATAGGTTCTGGTCACTGCAAAGCAGCTGATGGGCTGCGCGGGAATTACCGCGGAAGCCTGTCCGAGATTAAGGTCTTTCATTTCGCTCTCGATCGGGACGCGCTCGATTGAGCGAATGACGCGTTTACCGATACCATGCTGAACGGTCGAAACCTTGAATCATGATCCGTAGCCCATCCATTGGATCTCCTCTCGCAAGGGTAGCAAGTTTCCACTCGACGTTCACCGAGAGCTCCGACGTATACGAATTCCAGAACGTGCACTTGGCCACAACCGGGCCATAGCACAGAACCCTCGTCTCGATCGACCCAAGGCGCGGCCTTTTTGCGTTTCAGGTCTCGGACGGCTGTTGCTCTGCGTCGATCTGCGCAACCAGATCTTCGAACACCGCCTCGACCTCTTCGTCGCTGAGGTCGGCTACCGGCGGAGCGTCAGATTGAATCGGTTCTTCGGCCGAGTATGTCGTCCTTTCAGTGCCCAGCATGTCACCCTCTTAGAGTTGGATGGCACGAGCAAGATATCTCACTCCACTCAGGATTTCCACTCTTCGATCGGTGGCGCGGCAAATCCGGCACCTTGGGCACTTGCTAGCGGACGGTGCACTGCCGCTGGTTCGATCCTGATCAGTCTGGAACAGATAGCCGCACTTCAGGTTCTCCTCGACGGCCACCCTAGGAGATGGTCAGTTAGGCTGAACGGTAGTTCCTGGTCCCCGGACGAGGATCCGCCCTCCTCAGGGAGAACGAGAGAATGGCAAACAAGACGATCCGGTCGGTGACCTATGAAAAGCGCGTCGGCAAGTTCAAGATTGTGAACGATCTCAATGGTGTCGCAAAGGCTCTGCTAAACCACTGCGATCCGAACTCCGAAATATTCAAAAAAGCAGCACTCGCTATTCTCGAATTCGACGAAGGAACAGTTGACCAGGAAACGGTTCGGGGGGCCTTCCTTGAGGCGATGACTGCGGCGGGTATATTGGTGAAGGGGGCGCATGAAGCCAACTGCAACAACAAGCGGCCTCGCGATGACGCGCCCTCGCTCACTTCAGCTCAGAGAAGCAGTCAGAGGCACGCGGCCATCGACCATGAGCGGTCTAACGACACCCGTGCCGATCTGGGTGAGGGCAGGCTGACCAGGTCGGCGGTTCCTAAAAAAGGGGCAACGAGCAGGTCAGGTTAGTTTGCCCAACACCTCACAGGCCAACATATCTGTGATGAAGGTCAACCAGTTCTCAAGGCCAAATCTGGGATCGAACTGATCCACATGATCGATTGCCCAGTTCAAGGTTGTTGCGACGAGTTCTTCAGCCCCTTCCTCGTCAAGTTGGAATGTTCTCGCGTGCTTCAGGAGTCCAGGCACGCACGCCAACACACTCTCGTCCATCGGGCACCCCTCCCCATACCACCGACGACCTGACAGCCGAGAAACGCAAAATTGTGGACCGGGTTCCGCCCCTCAGCATCGACTCTCTGGCATCGTCGAACTACTTTGTTCTTGTCCTGTTCTCATTTCTCACCCATGCCCCCGAAGCGCTTTTCCTCGGACTCCTTCCGAATCCCGAGGCTTTACCAGCGTGGAGAGAAGGGCATGTTGCTCTCAGTCCGCTGCATGATGTGCAAGCGCACGGCGCGGTTCTGGGCGACGGATCTGATGAAGGTGGTCGGGCCGTATCATCAGGCCCATCTTCCTCCCTTCAAGTGCGGCCGGTGCAAGACCTCGGAATATCTGAACGCTTCGGATCCTGCTGTGACGCATGTCGTTGGCGGATGGAACTCGAGCCGGGCTCCGATGTGGCCGGGGTTCTGGTCCGCGCGCCGCAACCCTCAGTGCCCTGGCCGACGCTCAGCGCGCTTTTGCTGACGGCCGGTATCACGGTGCTGCAATGGCGCCGTCGTCCGTCACGGAATGCTGTGTCCCCCGACTAGGATGGAATGATCCGCGATCCCGGTGACAGGGCCTTCACGTTTCGACCAATCTGCCGGACGCGAACCGCTGGCGGCGACAGGGTTCCGGCTGAGGGCTGCGGCAGGTCCAACCCTCGCGGGAAAGAGACAGTCGGGCAGGTTCTGGACCTGGACCTGCTGCGAGTGGTGGTGGATCGCTATGGTGGCCACATCGGTTGTCCCGCAGCAGCTAAAGGCGGGTATTGGCGCAAGCTGGAAAACGAGGAGTTGGACCTCAAAATCCCTCGCGAGGCTCAGCCCGCTGCTTCGAGCGGACAGGACATCCGGAAGCGCTCTTCCTGAAACGGGCTGGAGGACTTGCAATGCGTAGGCCGGGATCGACGACTGTATCGGCACCTGCAGAGGATGCGAAATTAAAATCACGTCTGATTATGTCGTGATATTTGAGGCTGTCTGTGTTATCGTGGCCGCCCGCAGCTTATGCTGCCAATCTGGGAGGACGTCAGATGACCAGCGACCTGAAACGCACACTGCGCCGCGCACTGATCGAAGAACGTCAGAAACTCAAGGGAGCAGTGGGTGTGTTGCAAGACAGCGAGAACCAAACAAAAGCCGATTAATGGGCGCTTTAGTGTCCGGGACGGCGGGGCACACACCCCCGCCGTTTTGCGTTCGTGCAGGTGGAGATTATAGGCAGGCCCAATTGGCGAGTTGATGCTGGATGGGCCGGCTCATCTGGGATGCTTTGACTTTCTCCGGCCGAAAGCTTCCTCTATCCGCATGCGGTTTCTCAGCGACAGGGCATAACCTTGCGGCGCGCGGCATCCGGTGTGGCTCAGGCCTGCCGCAGGTTGGCAACCAGCTCTGCCGCATCATACCCCTTGTCGACCCCAGCGTTAGACACCGGGTTGAGCCGGGAATGTGACGGTAGATCCCGTCGAGCGCTGCCCGCCGTCCCGCGCGGCCGAGGTGACCGGTGGGCAGTTGAGCACTTCCTTACCACAACCATTATCCCGACTCATATCGGGCGCCACCGGGCAATTGGACGGTTGGGGGGTGGCAATTTGACGACGATCTACTTCGAACTTGGGACCGCGGCGAGGCCCCGTCGCATTTGAGTGATACTTCCGGCGCTACAAGTCCCAGCCGTCTTCGCGCTCAAGCTTCGGATCCTGCTCTGGCGCCTCGCGCGCTTTCAGGCGCTCCGCTCCGACCTCTGCCTCGCGCACCGACAGGCCGAAGACTTGGTGACTCTTTGCCACTGTCATGATCGAGAGCGCGACCTCCCTGCGCTTCGCGGCATCCGGGAAGTCCACGGCCAGCATGCGGTCATCACCCGCCGCGATCCGGCGCGCCACGTCATCGCCGAAGCGTTCCTTCAGATCATCGGCGAAACGCCCGGCCTGGTCATCATCGCCGAATTGCAGCTGCTGGCCCTCCGCGGCGCCCCGCGCCATGCTGGCCAAGGTCCGGGTCAGGCGATCATCGACTTGATGTTGCCGCGGTTCCAGCGCCCGATCCAGAACCTTGGCCGCGGCGGCATAGAAGCCGTCGACCAGTTCAGCTGCCAGGCTGCGATCCTTCTCGCGGGTTATGTCGAGACGCCGGGCTTCTGCCACGGCGAGAAGATCGGCCTTGGTCCATTCGCGCTCCTGCCAGGCATTGAGCGCGCCGACCTCCAGCCGCCCGGCAATGACCTCGGGTGCGAGACCGATCCCTGCCCCCTCAGCCTGCACGCCTTTGCGCAACTCCTCGGAGGCAATCGGGTCGATTGGGACAGAGTTCCCCTCCCGACTGATTTGCCCGGTCGCCAGCCGCGTCTGATGCAGCGCCGCGCGCGGACCATGTTGCATCAATTCGGCGCCCCGAAGGTCGCCCAGGTCCTTCAGGATTTCGCCGCTGACCTGATAAAGCTCGCGCCGAAGCGCGCCGCGTTTATCGGGGGCCAGTTCATCGATCTGTTTTTCGGCATTCACGAACCAGCCAGAAAACTCTTGGCGCAGATCCCAATGCCCCTGAATTACGTTCTGATGCATGGTGAACTCCATTTCTTTCGGAATAATGATCCCGCCCCGTTCCAGGATCGAAGCGGCCTTACCGAGATTTGCTGCAATCTCGGCCAGAGAAACCTGTTCCGCGATCCCCGACAGATTGCGCATGATGCCGGCGCTATAAGCAATCTCGGCCAGAGCATCCTGCAGCGCCCTGCCCTCGCGCCTCCGTTCGCGCACTGGCCGGCCTTCACTGCGGGCATTTTCGATTTCAGCCCGCGACGGGCCATAGCTGAGAATGCCGCGCTCGAGCCGCGACGTCGCATCCAGTCGCACACCCTCTTCGGACGCCAATTCGACGATCCGTTCCTTCATCATCTCCAAGTTGAAGACATGATTCCTGGCCATGTAGAACCAGCTGCCATTCTCCAAGCCGCGATTGTTCACCACGATATGAACATGCGGATTGGCGCGATCGCTATGCAGCGCGGCGACATAAGCCCATTCATCCTCGGCGTGGATGCCAGATTGAAACATCTCCGCCGCCCAGAGCTCGGAAATCAATTTTGCTTTCTTCGGCGCAAGATCAGCAGGAAATGATAAAAGCAGATGCGTGGTATGACCATTCTTCGGTGCGCCGGTCCAGCCGTCGCTCCAGATATCGACGATCTCCTTGCGCTCCAGCGCAGTAAGCGATGTCCCATTCGGGTCGTGCTCCACCATGTTCCCAAACAGTGATGTCGATTTGCCGAAGAGATAATCGAACTGATTTCCGAGCTGCCGGGCGCTATGTGTGCCGCCACGCCCGATCTTTTTCAGGACGGCTGAATTCGATCCCTGCGCCATCAGCCACAGGTTCCGCGCCTTCGAGCCCAACCCGAAGCCACCCGCGACTTTTGTCGACCGATCCGTCAGAGATCGCGCCGCTCCGACCAGGTTGCGACGGAATTCGATCTCGCCGATCAGGTCGCGCGCGATCGAGTCAGACATCTCCGACCCCTGCGTACTTCTCATAGAGCCGGGTGCCCCGCCGGCGCTGTTCATCCACCACCGCCTTCAAATGGGAGCGGATTTCGGGGAGGGATCTGCGCAGATCATCGATCGCGGACCACTGTTGCTGCACCAGGTCAGTCCGGCCCCGGTTCGCCGCCAGAGCGATCTGGTTCACATTGACGCCGATCTTGTGCAACTCGGTCGCGACCGCTTCGATCTCGTCCCCGTCGGGCTGCTCGAACTCGAGCAGCCCGACGGCCATGCGCAGCAGCGAGCGCATGGCATCGGAGTTGCTCTCAAAACCGTAGCGGGCCTTGAAGCGGCTCAAAGCCTCAATCTCGACCGGAGAGACCCGGACGGCTATCGCGGCACCCGCCGATGTCGTCGCTTTGGCCGGACGAACACCCCGCGCCTTGATCTGACTGATCGCCGGCTGCGAGGTCCCAAACTCTCGTGCCAGACGCGAGACACCTTCGCCCGCCTTGAGGCGGCGAAGAATTTCACTGCGCTGTTCATGACGGAGCCGCTTCTGCCTCGGCGGGGTCATAACAATCCTTGTAAACAATACGCATTTCCTGCCATGTCCCTTTGCTGCCAGATGAGCGTAAACCTGTCAACGCAACCGGAGCTTGTGGAGGACGTTGGCTGGGGAAGCCATCGGTGCGGCGCAAAGGGTCCATTTGTTTTAAACAACAGGCTTCGGGCCAAAGGCCCGGCCGCTTCGGGCACCGCACGCCCTGCAGGTCACCCGCAGGCGGGTGGGACGATGGGACAGTGGTCCCGTCGGCTGGCACAGAAACCACAGGGACACCCGGTGGACCGCAAGTGGGAGGCAACGAATTGTCCACCACCCAAGCCGCCATGGCAGACAGGCCATCTACCGGCCCGCTGATCAGGCTCATGGCCGGGTTCGTCGGGCCTGCTGATGACCGGCGAGGGCGCCTCTCGCCACGCCCCCGAACCGCAGGCGCGCGCGCTCCGACGCCCGGTACCGAGCCGGCCATGCGAATCACATGATGGGGGGTGGCGTGGCGAGTCCGGCGGGTCAGCACCTGGACCGTCCCTGCCCGTCCCTTCCCATCGACCGCGCAGCGGCACAGTCGATGGGGAGGAGTAGGATGAAGGCTGGACGTTTTCACATGGCCGCCCAGCTTTGGGAGCCTCAGATGATTTCGGATCGGCCGACAGCTGCGGGCCTGTCAGACAGAGAGCATTTCAGGCTGGGCCGGAAAGTTTACGGCACTCGCATTATCAAGGCGCGCTCTATCATCCGAACGGTTCGGATAAAGCTGACTGCGCGGCAACCGAGCGCAAAACCGGAACAGCTCGATATTAGAGCGCGAAATGAAGAAGCGCCTGCTTCCTGCGAAACAGACGCGCTTTCTGTTTTAAGTCGGCCCAGATCGAACAGATCCGGTTCAGATCGCCAGATCGTCCAGAGATTTTCCGGCATCGAGCGCCTCCTGCACCCAGCGCGGTTTGCGACCGCGCCCGGTCCAGGTCTGATCCGGATTTTTGGGATGGGCATATTTAGGGGCGACGGCGGTGGACTTCTGGATGTCTTCGGAAAGCAGATCCTTCAGCGCGAACCCATGCTCCTGGGCCGCGACTTTAATTGCCTCGAGTGCCTTTTGCTTCTGCTTGGCCCCGTAACCATCGATGGCACGATCAAGCTTGCTGCGAAGCGCTTTCAGTTCTCTCAGGTCGAGAGCGTTGATATTGATGTCCATATGCCGTTGCTTCCCTTCAGAGTAGCATTTCAATTCGGATCGGCGATCCTTGCAATGGAGCAATAGGTTAGAAAACCAGCGACGACAATGAGATTTGCACAGTCATTTTGCACGATGCTACTGTCTCACGGGAATGTGCGAATTATCGCCCATGACGCCGAGATATCTTGAGGGTGAATGACTGCATAAACTCACTGATGCTTCCGATCGCTCTGCTCGGGCGAAGTTTCAGCGGATCTCCCCTTGATGGAAATCAATGGCAGCCTCATTTTGTCTCGCTCCTCAATTACCCCTTCTTTCGAGTAAGGGATCGGGCTGCTTTCAAATCCGGCCGCGACCGGCTCCCCTTGAGCCCGGCGCGGGCATCACGGGCTGAAATCCGGCCCCGCCGGATTTTCCGCTTCCCTGCCCATGGCCCGCCGCGGATCGCAGCGAGCTCGGGATCAGGGCAATGGAGGACAGCTAGGCTGCTTCGCCTTGCTGGATCAAGCCTCCCTCTCCGACACAGGACAGTAGAAAATCAGCTGCCTTCTGCGCCTCTGTCGCCGCCTTGAAGATCATCCGCTTGTCATCCTGAAGCGCGCGCAGCCAGCTTTCGACATAAGCGGCAGACTGGCCAAAATCTGGCACAAGGCCAAGCTGGGCGCACAGCATACAATTGCCGATCTCGGCAATCAGCTCCTCGAACGCATAGGCCTTGCGTTCCGCAAAGCGGCTCAGCCTGTCAAGGCGCGAGCCATGGCCGGTCCAGTGGCAGGCCTCATGGGCGAGCGTGGCATAGAACCCCGCGGCATCATGGAAACTCGAGATCATCGGCATGTGGATGAAATCCGCGCGCGGATCGTAATAGGCCTGCGGCTCGGCAGTGCTGCGGATATCGGCCCCGGTGGCGGCGAAGAAAGCCTCCAGACGCGGATCCGGCCGGGTGCCGAGATCGCAGACCGGCTGGGGCGGGGCGGCATGGAAGCCCTCCGGCAATCCGTCGATCTGGTCGGCATTGAAGACCCGGTAGCTCTTCAGGTAGGGGATGCGTTTCTCGGCGCCGCTCTCTTCATCCTCGCGGGCAACGGTACCGTATTTGACAACGGTGGCGCTTTTCTCGCCCTTGCGGACCTGTCCGCCTGCGGCTTCGGCCTGTTTGTAGGTGAACCACCAGGCGCTGCCATAGCCCTGCGCTGCCGCTGCAAGCCAGAGCATCAGCACATTAATGCCGCGATAGGCTTCGCCATTGGCGCGCAAGGGCATTTGAACTGCCCGGCCCTCCCCGGTCCAGGGCTTGCGCCATGCCGGGCTGCCCGCGTTGATGCTGGCCACAATGCTGTCGGTAACACGCTGATAAAGATCGAATGCCATCTTCCGTTCTCCGTTGCTGTCGCGGCGTCGGAGCTCGCGCCCCTGTCCGCGTTGGGCGACGCCTTTCCGTTCTGTTCTCTGGAAAACACCGCATGTTTTCCGGAGGGCAGAACGGGAAGGGCAGAGCCCTGCCCGTGGCCGCTGACTGGACGGTCGTGGGTCGGAAGGCCGGGGTGGTGCGGCCCACAGGCGCGCGCGCCGAGGACACGGCCCGGCTGGACGACGACGCGCGTCCCGCGCGGCGCCAGCCCATTGATCCGGCCGGACAGCGGATGCGAGGCGGACCACGACAACATGGAAAGCCGTCGGTGCGGGGGTAAGCCGGGCCTGCCCGGTCGATCCCCCGCACCGGCCGCAGCTCGTCCTGATCCGCGCGCCTGGCGCGGATCTCGTCAGCATTCTGCGTCAGGGAGCGTGACCCGCAGGGCCGAGACGGGCAGGATGCGGCGCGACCAGGACCGTCGCGCGGTCGGATGGCTCGGGACGAGACGGCCAGCGCCCGACGCAGCCGGGAGCATCCGCCTGACCGGCTCGGGTCCGGCCGCGGCCGGACTAGCGCCCGGTGCCGGGCGCCATCAGCGCCGGGCAGACGCCATGACCCGTCTCTGGAGCCAAGCAAAACGCCACATGCGCACCTCCATGTTCAAGTTCGGCGCTGACGGAAGTAGAAACGGCTGTTCCTCACCGCCTCCCATCCCGGCCGGCTGCGGAAATCCGCCGACGCTTTCCCCGCGTGGTGGCCACCCTGTGGTTGCGCGATTATTCCCGCTCGAAAGACACGACAAGGATATCCTGAGTTGCAACTTGAAGACCCGGCCCGCACCGAAATCCTCGCGAGCATCACTAGCGCCGCTGAGTCGCTGACCGAACTCGACGCCGCGCTGCATTCCCCCGATCTCGTCAATCTGCAGGGCAAGGTGGCAACGGTGATGGCGACCGAGATCGTACTGTTGCAGCATCTCGCAGCCAAGCTCTTCGACACCGATCTGCCGCATGATCCGGTCCAAATCACCGAGGCTCTGGCAGAGATCTCTGTCGACGCCTGAGCCGGATACGCCAAAAGCAGATCGTCGAGCCTGTCAAGGAAGAGCTAGGCACTCGGCGTGGCCTGACCAATAGTCCTGCCTGCGGTGACGCATCGTGGCCTTCAAGCCTGATAGCCGCGCCGGCGCTTGGTGGCTGCACGCCGCAGCAGGGCATTGATCGCCTTGCCCTCATCGGCATGCGGTTCGCTCAAACATTGCCCCGACCTGCCCATTCGGCCCCATTCCCGGACCAGGCATGCACCGCCGAAGAGGTCGGGCTCGACCGAGAGACGGTAGAAGCGCCGCATGTTGCGTTCGGGATCGATCCGCCGCAGCACCATCTCGCGCGGGAAAACCTCAAGCTGATCGTCGCGATCACACATCTGGATTTTTGACCTCCAGGGAAGGCCAGAATAAGCGCAGCAGGCCTCTCGCACCAATAGCCGGAAACCATGACATCGTCTTACATTCTGGGTGAGTGACCAGCGCGGCGTGGTAAGCGAAAACCTCAAGGTCCAGCGGACAGCGACCCGGTCAGGGATAAACTTCAACGCTTTCGGCGGGATCGAAAGGCCCGGCGAAAAACTGCGACCGCACGTCGGCTTCGCCGCGATCGGTGCGGGGCGAGTACCAGTCGCCATGCGCACCCGACGGTCTGGGGGGCCTCTCAGGGCAGATCTTAGGCGGCGCGAAGCGCGCCCACACCTTCCTCCATTCGGGTCGGGGTGGCATCGCGCGCGGCGCAGATCGAGGCAAGGTTCATTGGCGCTTCCAGGGCGCCGGCTTTCATCGGGATGTTGTCGTGATGCATGACTTGGGTCAAGGGCCGCGCCCCGAGGGCGCGGCTATATTGATCAGGCGCGGCGCTCGAGGGCGTCGAGGATGCTTTCGCGCAGAGCGATCAGCGGGTGATTGTCAAAATCATCCGTCCGCGCCTCCGGCTGATCCTGACGCGGGATTTCGTCATGGATGCGATCGGCCAGAATAACGGGCAGATCGGCGAGACGGGTATTGGCATAGGCTTTGCCGCCATCGCGGTATTCGACCAGATGGCCGGTCAGATCGACCAGACGCGCGAGGACTTCGCCTTCCTCGCCCGCTTCGCAATCGTGGACGATCCACCATTCCTGCGCCTCGGCGTGGTAGCCATAGACCAACCAGAAGCGATGCTCGCCGGGCTCGCATACCTCGATGCGGGTACAGTCTGGATCGTCGGATTCGTTTCGGACAGGCGAGATGCGAAAGCCGGTGAAGTCAAAGGGACTGCCACCCCGGCTCAGGCCGTTCAGCGTTATGGTCAGGGTGGCATCGTCGATGCGCTGCCCGGCACGACGATACTGGATGGCGCTGATCCATTTGCCATCGGCGGCGGCTTTGCCGCGCAGCTCGTCGAGGGTGAAGGTGCCGAGATACTCGGCGGTCACATCGAAAGCGGCCCAGAGGTTGAGCCAGCGTCCGTCGTTGCGGGTCAGGTCGGAAAAATTGCACAAGGTCATGGCGTCCGCTCCTTCACCGGCTCAAGTCGCGATAGCGTTGCGGATCTTCGTAGCGGATGACCGGCTCGCTATCGTTGGTGTAGGCGTCCCAGAACGGACCATGGAGCCCGGCAATCTTCGGCTCGCCTTGCAGTTCTCCGCGCTGGCGCGGGTAGGAGTTGAAGCCTTGGATTTGAAGGCCCATCTCATCGAGCCATGCATCCAGATTGTCGGGACGGAAGGTGACAGGTCCGTCCTCGGTGGTCATGGAAATCTCGTAAACAGGCATTGCGGCATCCTTTCCTTTGCGACGGCGGCGGGGTCTTGATGCCCCTGTCCGCGTTGGGCGGTGCCTCTCCGGTTTGATCTGGAAAAAGCCCCGTGCTTTCTCCGGAGCGAAGCGGGGAGGGCGCAGCCCTGCCCGCGGCCGAATGCCGGACTGTCACGGGTCGGGAAGCCGGGGTGGTGCGGGCAGGAGGGCGAAGCCCGACAACACGGCCGGCTGGACGACGACGTGCGGCACGCGCGGCGCTGGCCCATTGACCGGCCGGCAGGCGGGTGCTGGGCGGACCCACGAAATGGGAAAGACCACGCCCGGGGGGTGAGCGCGGGCCGCGCCCGCGTCGGTCCCTCCGAGCGGCTCCCAGCTCAACCGGATGCCGGCACCAGCCGGGATCACCAGATCATCTGGCGCCCAGCTTACCGCAACCGGGTCGCTCGATCCCTGGGGTCTCGCTCGCGGCCTGCTCGCGTCATGCGGGCGTCACCCGCAGGGCCAAGACGGGCCGGGCAGAGCGGTCAGGACCGGCCGGCAAATGGCTGGCTCGGGACGAGACGGCCAGGCGCCCGCCGCAGCCGATCGCATCGCTCGGCCTGGCTCGGGCGTAGGCCGCTCGCGGCCGGAGCTTGAACGCGGTGACGGCCGCAAAGCGGACGGCAGACGCCCCGGTGGATTACCGCAGCTCCCTCCGCAGGAAAATCACCGCATCACGGAAGATTCCTACGGCGCACATGTAGAAGTAGGCGACCAGCAGATAGCTGGTGCTCATGACGAGGTAGCCACGCAATGGCAGCAGTTCAGTATTGAACCTTGTGTATCGGCTCATCCAATCCGCCAATACGGCGGCCTGGCCCGGCATAAATTTCCAAGCGAGCACGAACGTCACCGCCAGCACTCCGATGGTAAACCAGAATTCGCCCCTACTCAGGCTTGCGTAACTTGTCATCATAGGCGCCCCACCCACCATGCAGAAAATCACTCTCGGTTTTGCCATTGCAATAGTATATACCAATATATACATACGAGGCATACCATCAAGGACAGACCAATGGCAATGCTAATAAAGGGCGAAGAGATCGACATTCTGGTCGCCAGATACTGCGCCATGACCGGCGAAAAGAACAAGTCTGAGGCGGTGCGCAAGGCGCTCGCGGCTCAGATCGAGACGCTGTCTCGGAAGGAAAGTCTGGCAGACCGGGTTGTGAAGATCCAGCAGGAAGCTGCGGCTTTGGGGTTCGTTTCCACTGGCACGGACATTGAAGGCGACAAGGCGTTCATGGACGAGATGTGGGGCGAGAACTGAATGTTTCTCGACGCGAGTGCCATCGCGGCGGTTTTGTTGCAGGAGTCTGACGCCACTGCCTACCTGAAGGCCATGGAGTCGGCGCGTGGCAAGCTACGCTATTCCCCCATCACCCGGACTGAAGCCGTGCTGGCGCTTGTGCGCAAGGCGGTCGAGCGGCGCGGCAAAGGCCCTGCGACGGCGGATGACTATGCACTTGCCATATCCCTAGTCGAAAAGCTGCTGACGGCCATCGAGGCGACAGAAGTTGACATCACCTCAAGCATAGGCGTGGAAGCGATCCGGGCATTGTCGATCTATGGCAAGCAGGTTGGGCACCCCGCTCAACTGAACATGGGTGATGCGCTCTCCTACGCCTGCGCACAAGCCTGTCATGTGCCCTTGCTCTACAAGGGCAACGATTTTTCCCAAACCGACCTGGTCTGAAAAGATGGGCGGCGGCCTGCCCGGCAGGGTCGCCGGCGTCGGACAGGCTGGGTCAGGGACGGCCCGGCAGGGGGCTGCTTGCAAGCCCGCGCCCGCGCGGGCGCATCCTTGACGAGCGTCGTAGAGTGCCAAGATACGGGTGGTGGTGGATAGTTCCGGCCCCGGCCAGCGCCCGGCGCTGGCCGGGTTAACAGCCGGACGCGACTGATGGCGCAACGGTTCATCCGCGCAGCGGTCGCAGCAGCTCTGGCTCGCCAGGGCGGCGGCGCCGGCAAACTCCGAAGCACTGATCGCAGAAAAGCCGCCCCCGAGGGCGCGCCAGGAACATCCTCACCACAAGGATATTTCAGGGGGCATTGCGTCACTCGATATGATCGAGCTGGGCATGTTCAATCTCTGGCCCGACCTCGCGGATCGACCTGCCAGCGGTCCGCAACGCGGATGACCCGATGCATCTGGCCCATGCTGGTCGATGAAAACCCGGTCGGCCTTGATGCCGCGAGCGAGATGCAGGCCGGCGGCGCGGTGGCCGCTCGGGCGACGACACCAGACGCCGGCGGCCGCGCGGCAGTCAGGACAGGGAACGGCCTGGACCGGGTGTCGATGGATGGTGAAATCAGCCATGTTTCACCTCCTTTCCTGATGATCCTGCTCCCGGTATCCTCGTTGGTTGGGGCGCTTTCGCGCCCCAACCTCGATCATTTCATGCCTTCGGGCAGCCATGCGTCGATCCGCGCGGCCTGCGCCTCGGTCACGCCATGGGCGCTGCGAGTGGCGTCGTCGCTGAACAGTGCTTCCAGCTTGGCGGACTTCTCGGCCTTTTTCAGCTTCCCGAAACTGGTTGCGGTCGGGTGATCTTCGGGCAGGTCCAGCAGTTCGCGCCAGAGTTCATTGAGGTAAGGCCCACCGACCCGGGAAAAGAAATTGGCGGTGGTCGGGGTCCAGACATCACGGATTTGCGGTGACGTCTCCTTGTCGATCAGGGCGGACAGTTGCTCGTCGCCGCCACGGAACAGGGCGGCAAGGCAGCGGATCAGTTCGCCATGCTTGTGATCCTGCGCCTTTTGACGGAAGGCCCGAAAGGATTTGGCGAGCTCCTTGCCATACATGTCGCGCGGCGACTTCTCCGCCAGACGCTCGTCAAGGACATAGCCTTCCGCCTCGGTGCTGGGCCAGTTCGGCACGTCCTCGGTGGCAAGGCCGAACGGTTTGCGCCAGTGCAGGCCATGGCTCAACTGATAGGCCAGCAGGTCCAGAAGCAGGTCGGGATCGCGCAGGATGGCATGTTGCCGCGCACCCATGGCAACCCGGCCGAGGTCATCGCGCGGCGCGTTGCTGATCGGGGATTTCGGTGCCGCCGTGCTGTCGGTATGGCCGGAAGGGCGCAGCAACCCGGCCTTGATGGCGGCGGCCCGGTCTTCGCGCTTCACCAGCCCCTCGACGGTGTTCAGGGTGCCGCTCTGGTCGACATGGAACAAGACGCCCGACACGGCTCTTTGCTCGTCGCTGAAAGCGCCGTCCAGAATGGCTTGCAGTGCGGCAAGCTCAGCCTCACCCTCGTCATCCAGCGCGCCGCCGTTCGCCAGGTCGACCAGCTCGCTGCACCGCTCGGTTTCAGCTTCGGTGAGATCACCCTCCTGCGCATAGAGGCGATCGAGCTTGCGCTCTTCGATCTCGTGGTAGCCAAGATAGGTGCTGCGGATCGGTTCGGCCCATTTCCAGCCTTCGGCGGTGAAGCGTTCGGCGCTGCCGTCCAGTTCGGCCGTGAACAGGTCGTCCAGCAGCGCCACATCCTCGAAATAGGCTTGGTCGGCAAAGAGGTCGGCGGTGACGCGCCCGCCTGCAGCCTCATAGGCTTCCTGCCCGACAAACACGGCGCGGCGGTCGGTATTGCGCACCGAATCCGACTTGAGCATCTGCTTGATCTGGTGATCGCTGAACCCTTGACCGCGCACCCGATCCAGCACGGCGAGGCTTTGGGCCTCGTCCCCGCTGATGGTGAAAGCTGCGGCATTGGCAAGGGTGATCTCGCCCGCCTTGAGCGCGTCCAGCACCGGCACCGGCAGGGCGGCGAGCCTGAGGCGGCGGTAGACATGGGCCTCGGTGGCACCAAAAGCGAGGGCGATGGCGGGCGCGGCAACGCCCCGCGCGGCCATGCTGGCATATTCGCGGATTTCGTCGGCCGGGTGGGGCTGTTCGCGCTGGTGGTTTTCGCTCGATGCCCAAGTCTGGGCGGTTGCCTGATCGGGTGCAATCCTGACCGGCACGGTGGCGAAGCGCGCATCATCCTGCAGCAGGGCGAGGGCGCGAAGCCTGCGGCCACCGGCCACGATCCCGATCTTGCCCCCCTGATCGCGCAGGCCCGCAAGGTTCTGGATCAGGCCAAGTTGGCGGATGTTCGCGGCCAGCGTCTCGATGCCCGCCGGATCGAACATGGTGCGGGGGTTCAGGTCGGAAACATAGAGTTCGGCAAAGGGCACCTGCTCAAGGGGGCTGGTGATGGTGTCGTGTTTCATGGGGTCAATCCTTGTTCGGAGGTGAAATTTTTGTTATGGGGGCCCCGCCCCTTATGGGGCGAGGCGAGGGGCTCAGGCCCCGTGCTGGTCCAGGAAGGCGCGGCCGATCTTGGCGGAGAGACCGCCCTTCCTGATAAGCACCAGGGCTTCCCGGCGGCGTTGATCGATGATCGCTTGAGTCATGTGTTCACCCCCTTTCTGATTGTGGTTGCGGGAAGCACCGGCCCGCCCGGAGCAAGCGGGCCGATCTCGGGGTCAGTAATCCGAGGGGAACAGGATGGTGAGGACGCGGGCGGTGACGGCGAGGTCGGCCCCATCCGGCGATCCGAAAGAATAGTCGTTGTCGTAGAGGTCGAGCTTCCACCAGATACGGCGGTCCATCACATCGAGGGTACCGAAGTCGCGCTCGCCAAAGGGGTCATTCGACTCGGTGAAATTGCCGTCCTGCGCTACGGCGAGGATGCAGGCGGTTTCAAAGCTCCGACCCTGCGCGGCGATGGCGTGGGTGAACACCATCCTGCCCTTCATGCCCTCGGGCATCCCCGCGATCATGCCCCGGCGGAACTGGTCATTCTGGCGAGCAATGGCGACGGTTGAAGCGGTCGGGAAATCGCGCGCATCACCTGTCACCTGACACTGGGGGCACATGGAAGGCTGCACAGTAGCGCCGAACCCATGTGCGCAGGCGGCACAGACATGGCGGGAACAACCCATGGCGGCATCTTCGCAGCACGGGTCGAGGTCCGGTTGCGCCTCAGTCTGATTTGTAATCATTGGCTTTCCTTTCGTGGTGATGCGTCGGGGTCTTGCTGCCGCTGTCCGCGTTGAGCGGTGCCTTTCCGATCTGTTCTCTGGAAAACACCGCGTGTTTTCCGGAGGGCAGAACGGGAAGGGCAGAGCCCTGCCCGTGGCCGCTGGCCGGACGGTCATGGGTCGGAAGGCCGGGGTGGTGCGGCCCGCAGGCGCTGGCGCCGAGGACACGGCCCGGCCTGAACGACGACGCGCGTCCCGCGCGGCGCCTGCCCATTGATCCGGCCGGACAGCGGATGCGAGGCGGACTAAAGGAAAGAGAAAGGCGTCGGCCTGGAGGTGAGCGCGGGCCGCGCCCGCGTCGATCTTCCTGGACGGCCGCTGGACCAACCGGATGCCGGCACCAGCCGGGATCACCAGATCATCTGAGGCGCCCAGCTCAGCGCAGCCGGGTCGCTCGATACCTGCGATCTCACTCGCCGCCTGCTCGCGACATGCGGGCGTCACCCGTCAGGGCCGAGACCGGCTGGGCAGGGCGACCAGGACCGGCAGGAGAATGACTGGCTCATCGAGACAGACAGTCACCGGCCGCAGCCGGTCGCATCGCCTGGGCGGGCTCGGGTCCGGCCAACAGGCCGGACTGGGACGCGGTGCCCGCTGAGGCGGGCAGGCGCCCAGACTTTGTTGCCCATAATTCAGGCAGGACAGGACACACCATAGCAGGCGCGGGAAATATGCATCAGCGTCCACAAGTCTATCCACAGGAAATGTGGGTAACTCGCGGCATCAACTGGCAGCATCCGCACCCCTAGCTTCGCTAGCGTGAGCCGCCACCTCGACCTATCCCGCAGCGGCAACTTGCTGTTACCCATCAGGCCTTCAGGGGTGATGCCGGAGGAGGGGCGTCCGCCGCCGCCGCGTATGTCACCCGACCGCGCTTCGGCACGGGAACGATCCGCTAGGGATCTACGGACAGCCGCTGGATTTTCGGCGTGCAGCTAGTCCTCGAAAGGCTCGATGAGCTCGGGACCGTTATCATCGATACCAAACCGCGAGACCGCGTGATGTCGGAGCCGGGTGCCGGCGCCAAGTTCCCGGTCATCCGTCCCACCCAGCCACGCGGCGCGCTCGTCGGAATTCAGGATCACCCGCATGCGCGTGTGAACATCTGCGACTGTGACATTGGCAACGCGGGTCATGATCATGCAGGTCAGAAGATCCTGCCAGCGCGAGGCAAGACCCGCGAACCACAAGGTTTCCTCGTTGCCCGCAAACCCGATGAAATGCGGCTGTTTGGAACCACGCGCGCCGGTCCATCCATAGTACCCCCCGGCCGGAATCAGGCAGCGGCCATAGCGCCAGACGGAGCGGAAGGCGGGCTTGTCCTTCGCGTCCTCCAACCGGGCATTGAGGGTAGCGAGCTTGAACTCCTTCAACTCGCCCTTGTGCCAGGACGGCACCAGCCACCAGCGTGCCACCGGGGAGCGGGTTTGTCCTTGGCGAAGATCAGCACGCCGTCAGTGGGCTTGATGTTATAGCGGCGGGAGACGGGATTGATCTTAAGTTCCGAAAAGTCTTCCGCGGTCCCGCGCAGGTTCGGGTCGACGAAACGTCCACACATAGCTGCCTCCTCCGGATCCACGACACCCTCCCGCAAGCGACCCAAGAGAGCGAGGAGGTCAGCTCTCCTGGGCAAGGGCGCGAGCGTCGATCATTTTCTGTGCCCAATTGTCGCGAGTGGATAGGCGCGCCAGCGTTGCGGCCGCATCCATCAGTCGGTTGATCCGATCGACAGCCTCGGCCCGTGCCGCAGCGGATATGCCGAAATCCCCTGGCTCCCAATCCGCGCGCGCGACCTCATCGGCAATCTTCCAAACACCTTCTCTCAGCGCCTCTTCAGCAGCAACGGCCGCCGGTTCCGGAACCTGACGCTGTTGGCCAAAGGTCAGGCGGGCGTCATCGGTGACGGGACCGGGAGCGCGATACACAAGCTCCAGCGAGGGAGAGGTATCTATCGGATCATGTCTCGACATGGGAACCGCTATCAGAACATAATAGGAACAAAATTGTGCCGATCCTGTACGGAGTCGAGAGCTTGTCATTGTCCGGAGGGGCTCCGCCTACTTCCCCTGTTTGCCGAGGAGAGTTATAATGCCCTGTACCATCCGATTCAGTGAACCAGTGCAAAGAGGGTGCCATGGGGAACACTGAAAAGCAGATCTCCCGAGGAGACGATCTTGCCATCCGGGAAGTTCATGCCGTCTCCGAACTGAGCGACGACGAAGTGGAAACGGTTTTTGAGGAACTGGTCGCCCGCATCGATGCTGAGCGGCAGCCACCCCGAACGGAAACCTCCTAAGCTGTAAGACAGACGGTGACAACGTCCTGTCAGCACCGGAAACCTCGTCGTCCAAGCCCGGCGCTCACGCCAATCCCAGCATCGCTGGGTCATCCGGTGGCTCGCTCATCTTGGTGGTCGGGACGAGCCCGATCCCGCCGCTGCCAGTCTTCATCGAAAATCCCGCGTCTTCACCCGGATCGCGTCCAGATGCAGGTCACGGACATACATGTCGCGGCTGCGCAGCCCCCTGGAGGCGGCCTCGCGGGGATCGGGCGCGGGTGTGCCGTGGTGGAATTCGTCGCCGCGGCCGTGCGGCAGCGGAAAGGGCGCACCGCGCTCGCCGACGCTGGCGAGTTCGGCCGAGAGGTCGCTCAGGCGATGGGCGACGAGATGGACGACATCGCCCTCGCGCTGGATGCGACCCTTGACTGAGATCATGCCGGCGCCGAGGACAACGCGGCGATGCACCTTGAAGACCTTGGGCCAGACGACAAGATTGGCGATCCCGGTCTCGTCTTCCAGAGTGATGAACATCACCCTTGGCCGAACCGGGCCGCTGGCGGACAAGGACAAGGCCGGCCGCCTGGCACCAGCTCCGGTCACGCGCCCTCATCGCCTCGGCGAAGCTGACGATGCGGCGACGGGTCAGGTCGGGGCGCAGGAAGGCCACCGGGTGCTGGCGCAGGGACAGGCCGACATGGCTGTAATCGGCCACCACCTCGCGGCCGGCGTCCATCGGTTTCAGGGCCACGGGCGGCTCGACCGACCCGGACAGCAGCCCCCTGCCCTCTCTCCCTCGCTCCGCCCGGCCGCGGCAAACAGCGGCAACTCGGTCTCGGGCAGGCCCTTCAGCGCCCAGAGCGCCTCGCGCCGGGCCAGTCCGAAGGCGGCCCGAAACCCGTCGGCTTCAGCGATGCGGAAGAGGCTCGCCGTGGGCACCTCGACCCGGTGCCAGAGATTCTCGACCGAGGCAAAGGGCTCCTCCGCCCGCGCGGTAACGATCGCCGCGGCATGGGCATTGGCGAGACCTTTGACCATGCGCAACCCGAGGCGGACGGCAAAGCGGCCATCCTCCTCGATCTCGGCATCGCGGCCCCCCGCCCCACCGGCTCCAGACCCGCCCGCCGGCGCAGATAGGGATGGACCATGTCGCTCTGGATCGGGCCGGGCCGCACGATCGCCACCTGCACGACGAGATCGTAGAAGGTCCGGGACCTCACGGTTCATCACGCGGGACATGCTGGGGCTCTTCGATGTGTCGCAGTGGTCGACACCTGTATCGGGACTGGCAGCGGTGGCGCCTGCCCTGGGGGCGCGTTGATGTCGCTACGGGGCTGCGCGAGATGTGGGAGTGAGCGCTCAGCGGCGCAGTCAGCCTTACTGCCTGCTGCGGCGCGCCAAAATTTACTGGCGCGAACGCGAGGTAGCGCGTGGCTTTTCGCCACACCTTGCACCCTCGTGTCTTGAGAAACTTGGCTAGACTTCGCGCCGATCGGTCAGATGGTCGCCATTTTGGCGCATCATCGAGCAGAGCAAAGAGCTCGTACCGATGAAACCGATCTGCCGAGAGAGTGGCGCAGTTCGTCACCCGCAACTGTTCACCCACCGCATTGTTACGAACTGGCCCAAGGGCGAGCGCCCTGCCCTCCTCGAAGGCCGCTCGCTGCAGTCATAATGTACAGAATGCAGCTCGGCCGTACCTGCGCTGTGGCGATCGGCAGACGTCGTTGCAGGGGCGACAGGTTAGAGCAACTGTGACGAATGCCCCGGGCTCCACAAACTTCCGTCGCTGGCTTGGGCGATAGACAAGGTTTACAGCTGTAAATCCTGTCCATAACTTCCCCTAGGACCACGCTAAATGTTACGGAAGTAGCTTGACTTAGCCACCGGAATCACCCCACTTGAAGCCAAGTGGCGCGAAAAAAGCCATGTTTACGGAATTGAGGCAACCACATGATTCCCGTGACACCGCTCTCGGCTGAGAGATCATCGCTGCTCGCGACCGATATTTCGGAGCGGCTGAACGCGGCAATCCGAGAACATTTGCTTGCAGCATTTGCCCCCGACAGCACGAAAACTCTTCGAGAGTTCTCTGCCCCCGAGGTTGCTGAACTGCTTGGTGTTTCCGGACAGTTTATGCGGAAAGTTCACGGTGAAGAAGTTATTCCCGAGCCGAAGATAAATCGTGGAGGACGGCGATACTACTCAGCTCAAGAACTTTGGGCTGCCCGCGAAGTCCTTGAGAAGTCGTCGCGAAAGAAAGGGCGTTACTTGCCCCGCAGATCGTCTGACGAGAAGCTTCAGATCTGGCAACTCATGAACTTTAAGGGGGGATCCAGCAAGAGCACGACGACGGTTCATCTAGCCCATTACTTCGCGCTTCATGGATACCGGGTGCTCGCCCTTGACCTTGACCCCCAAGGCTCGCTGACCTCCATGTGCGGGATCAGCCCTGAGATCGAATTCGATGGCCTGACTGTGTATGACGCGATCCGCTACGACAATCCCGTGAGTATGGCCGAGGTAGTCGTTCCTACGTATTTCCCCGGACTATCGATCGCCCCTGCCCGACTTTTACTCTCTGAGTTTGAGACGGAATCCGCAGTCCATTCTAATGGCGATCAGCCATTCTTTACGAGGATCCGAAACGCGATCGCTCAAGTGGAAGGAGATTTCGACCTCGTTTTGATGGATAGCCCGCCACAACTCGGCTTCTTAACCATATCCGGCATGGCAGCTGCGAGTTCGATAATCGTTCCACTTACACCCTCGATGCTTGACGTGTCTTCGACTGCGCAGTTCCTGGAACTCGCCGGCGCATACATGGGAGTGATCGAAAATGCCGGTGCCGAGTTGCGATATGACCACTTTAAGTTCCTCATCACCCGTGATGAGCCAACCGATGTTCCCTCTCAACAGCTTACATCGTTCATGCGTGCGCTCTTTCAGGACAGAGTCATGTCGGCAACGGCACTGAAGAGCACCGCGATCAGCGATGCAACAATGCTTAAACAATCAATCTATGAAGTGGTGCGCTCAGAAATGACTCGCGGCACTTACGACCGTGCAAGAGGCTCAATGGACGCTGTCGGCAGTGAGGTCGAAGCAATGGTCCGCCAGACATGGGGGCGTAAGTAATGGCTCGAAAATCTTTGCGAGAAATGTCTGGGATCGCCAACACGATAGCGAGATCCGCGGATACTTCAGTGGAAAGACACCCTAGAATAAGCGCTCCCGCACTCGGCGCCCTCCAGGGATCCCTCGCATCAATCAGAGAAATTGATCCCGCGCTGATCGATGACTGGGGACCGGTTGACCGCCTAGACGAGTTTACAGCTGTAAACGACGATGATGACGGAGATGGCTTTGAGACGCTGATGACCAGCATCCGGGATCAAGGCCAACAGGTCCCTATCCTCGTTCGCCGGTCAAAAGTTGAAGGCCGCTACGAAGCCGTCTATGGCCGACGGCGTCTGAAGGCCTGCCGAGAGCTGGGCATAAAGGTGCGTGCCAATGTTCAAGATCTGGATGACCAGACGGCGCTGCTTGCAAAGGGCCTCGAGAATGCGGCTCGTCGCAACCTGTCGTTCTACGAGCGTGCAAGATTTGCAGAAGCGATTCTAGCTGCGGGTCATGATACTGCGACCGTCCGCCAAGTTCTCAATCTCACTGCACCAGGACTGTCCCACCTGACAAAGGTTACACAAGCCGTTCCCGCTAAGGTTGGTGCCATGATTGGCGCAGCCCCGAAATCCGGGAGGCCTAAATGGACGGCTCTCGCAGACCTATTCCTCACGAGCAAGTTGACGGAAGCTTCAGCGATCCAGATCCTTAAGACTTCGGGGGACAACCTGAACTCGGACAACCGATTAGACCGCTTACTACACGAGGCCGCGAAACGCGGTGCGCGACATGGGAGTATCCAAGAGTCGACTCCCGTTGACGGTGTAACGATACGGTCGGGCAGGGGCAGCGTATCTCTGACAGTAAAGCGCAACGGAGCCTCAGCACCTTTTGCAGCTTGGCTCGACAACCATCTCGCTGACTTGATCAAGCAATCGTACGAAGATTTTCTGAACGAGAATGATGCCACCACAACTCAACAGAAGGGGAGCGGACGCTAGGCAAAAAGAAACCCTCCGAAAGCGGTGAGCTAACGAAGGGTCCCTGTAACTTCGACACTTACTGGGTAACCCGAAAAACGAATCAGAGCAACACCGATTTCGGTGCACGGACCTCGTTTGCCGTCTGAAATCGCATGGATCACATCACATCCTCGGCAATTGCGGCCGGGGTACAAAATTCTTGTGCCCAAACCTTGGGGCAATCGGTCCTAGGCATGGGCTCAATCGCGGATCAGCCGGCTTTCCGGCCTATCTCGCGCCGGGAGATCATGTCCGCGGTCAACACCAGCAGACGCCAACTTGGCCTGCGCCAAGGATCTCTCGTAGTGTTAGATGCACTGCTGAGCTGCCTGGCCTGCCAAGACCAGAATGGCAAAGAAGCTCCAGTCACTCACTTGACCCTTCTTACTGTCTACGCGAGCAACGAAACGCTCTGCTTCCGGGCAAAGGGGCTCACAGACCGACAGTTGCGCCGCCACCTTTACACGCTCGAGAAGGCCAATTTGCTACGGCGGCGCGACAGTGCAAACGGCAAACGCTTCCCGATTATGTTACGCGGCAAAGCAATCGGTGCCTTCGGACTAGACCTTTCACCCCTCTTTGCGCGCGCCGATGAACTGATGATAATGGCTCAGCGACACCGCGAACAAGCCGAGGAACTACGCGGAGTTCGGGCGCGAGTCCTGCAACTCCGGGCCAAATGCCTCGGCTTGAAGCTCGATGACGTAACCGCTACCTTCGTCGAAGGTGTTGGGAACCTTATGCGCCGCGCCAGCCTGACGCTTGTCGAAGCACACACCGTCTTCACCCGCCTGACCACGGTCATCTCCAACCATTATTCTAACTCAGCTGTTGAAGGTTCGGAGCTTACCGAAGCCATCACCCCAGTGATATCGGCGACCGACGCCAACCACAGCTGCGCCAAGCCCACGGAAACACCATCGGTCTCGCCGGAAGCCACTAGCAGCCTCGTTACGACAAACATCCCCGTGGCAGCCCCACCCACCGCCGAAGATATGGATGCCGCCAAAACGCCCGCCTCTGACGGACAGAATGTCCGCCACATAGAGCCAGAGTCAGATACAAAAAAAAGAAACCACGGCAATGAACCTAATCAGCTATGGTCCGAACTGACCGAGGTCAACGCATTCTACGCCGCACCTACCAGCGTGAGTGACGCTACGGTTATCGCGTTCGAATTCGGAAGGATGCTTAGAATAAGCCGGGATATTCTTACCAGTGCTTTGGTCAAGATTAGCTTGTGGGATTTGCTTAGGATTGAGGACCGGATTGCCCAAAAGGCCGATACCATTCTCAATCCCGACGCCTATCTCAAAAGCATCCTTTCTACCCTGTAGGCGTAGCCGACGGTCGCCCCCTCACCCCAGCAAATCCGTGGCCGGGTTCTCGGCGATGTCGACATCGGCATAGTAGCCCTGGGCCTGCTGGACCGAGCGGTGCAGGCTGAGCTGCATGGCGGCGGGCAGGGGGGTATGGTCGAGCGCGGCCTGGGTCAGGAAACCGGCGCGCAGCCCGTGCGGGCTGGCGAACCCGGTCGGATAACCGGCCAGCTGCAGGCGGTGACGCAGCACCTGGCGCAGGCCATCGGCCGAGAGCCGGCGCCTGAGCACCCGGTCGGCCTGGCTCACCGGCCGGAACAGCGGCCCGTCCTCGATCCGCGCCACCGCAATCCAGCGCATCACCGCGCGGGCGGCGCGGCCCTTCAGCGGCAGCCGCGGCGCCAGCTCCGGGCCGCTGGTCTTGGTATGCAGAAGCCGCATGCGCAGCAGGCCGGTCTCGGCAAAATCTTCGCTGTCGATGTCGGCCCGGTTCAGCGCGACGATCTCGGACCGGCGCCGGCCGCCGGAGGCCCAGCCCAGCATCAGCAGCGCGCAATCGCGCAAGCCGCGATGGCTGGCGTCGCAGGTGGCGAGCAGTTTTTCCAGCACCTCGCGGGTGACCGGGTTGGCCGACTTGCGTTGCCGCGGCCGGGCGGCGGCGCGCCGGGCCCGGGTGCGGGCCTGGGCGATCAGCGGGCTCTCGAAGGGCGAAGTAAGATTCTTCATGCGGTGGAAGGCGCGCCAGGAGGCGATGCGGCGATCGAGGGTGGCCGGGGCAGGGCAGGCCAGGCTGCGGCGCAGTCCGGCCGCGATCAGCGCCTCGGCGACCTCGCGGGCCGGGCCGGCGGCCACGCCCAGGTCCCGGGCGTGTTCGAGCACGAAGCGCCACCGCCTCGGATTCCGGCCAGGCCAACTCTTCGCCGAAGGCCAGCAGCTTCCAGGCCGCGATATAGGCCAGGTCGCGCTCCCAGGAGCGCGGTTGTTCTCCGGGGTGCCGCGACGCGAGAGATCGGTGGGAGCCTCGGCCCAGGCGGCGGAGAGGGTAGGGGGCGCGATCGGCAATATTATGGCCGCGATCTGCGCGCCTCAGGCCCGGATCGCAAGAGTCACGATAAGCAGAAATTATCGCGCGCTATTACTAGCGAATCCAAGTTCGTATGTGATCCGCAATACTCATATTTATTGCGGATTATTAGAGAACTGCTTCGCATGTCTTTGAGACGAGCAAGCCCGTGGAGCAGGTAACTGGGCAGATTTCCAGGCAAGACGTTCAGGCGAGCGTGGCATCGATCAGCCTGAGGAGTGGCTGTATCGGTTCATTGGTCCCGTTGATGCCGAGCTGATCACCTAAATAGGCGAAGAAGGAGATGCCGAGCTTGCTGCAGGTTTTCATCAGGCCAAGCATGACGTCGCGTGCCTGGCGGCCATCGGTGCCATCGTGCCGCGCGAGGTCCGTCGCTTGGTCACGCAGGCGCGCAGGTCGTTTTGGTAGGCATTGGTGTGGAGCGGGATCTCCGGTCGCTCGAGCACCTTCAGCAATTCGTTCCTTCGCCTGTGCAGGCGAGCCAGCAACTGATCCAGTTCCTTATAACGGGTGCGCTGGTAACTGGGGCAGATTTTCGGGCAAAGTATTGTACTGGCGACGACGGCCTGTTTCAAACTCATATCAGCCGCGGGGGGATGACGCCTTGGAGACGCTAAGCATCGAAACGGACCAAGCGGTCTGACCCACGCGATCAAACGCGATGACTGAGCGATGGAGGAAAGCTTTGGATAACGGCGGAACGCGCGTGGCGCTGGTTACCGGCGGTGCCGACGGGGTGGGGCTGGCAACAGCGCTGCGCTTCAGGAAGGCGGGCATTGCAGTCGCCATCGCCGACATCGATCAGGGGAAGGCACAGGCGCGGGTCGATGAGGGAGCTGCCGACTTCGCCGTCAGATGCGACGTATCGGAAGAAGCCTCGGTCAAGGCGGCCATTGCCGCTCTCGATGAACGTTTTGGACGGCTCGATGCCGTAGTAAACAATGCGGGCGTCGGCAGTGCGCACAAGCCCACCCTCGAACAGGAAGCGGCTGAGTTCACGCGGGTTCTTGAAGTCCACCTGCGCGGAACATTCCTGATGTCGCGCGAAACAATTCCTCTGATGCTCAGGTCGGGGGGAGGCGCCATCGTCAACATCTCATCCATCGCTGGCGTAGTTGGCCTGCCCAGACGTAACGCTTACGGCGCGGCCAAGGCGGGGATTTCCCAGATGACGAAATCGATGGCCTGTGAGTTCGCGTCCCGGGGCATCCGGGTAAACGCTGTGGCACCAGGCTTCATAGCGACCGCTCTGGTGACGAGGCTCAGGGACGAAGGGTTCGTCGATTTCAGCCGCCTTTTCTCGCGTACCCCGATGGGGCGGCTAGGCGAACCGGCCGAGATTGCCGAAGTGATCCATTTCCTTTGCTCGCCCGCTGCGAGCTTTGTCACCGGCGCGGTACTTTCGGTCGACGGTGGCTGGTCAGCGTTCGGGGATGCCGGGCCAGCCTATGACGCGCAGACCCCGGAATGATCTGACGCTCATCTCGCGCGGCGGCTTACGTAGTCGATCCACCGCGGTGTACGTCGATGAAGAGGAAGTACTGGTCGCATGCGGATTATCAAGACCGTGATCGCGCCCGAAATTGCGGCCAGATATCCCCCTTTTTACGAAACCAGCACAAATGCCTATCGTCATCCATGAGATCGACGGGCCGAACCCGCGCAAGCAGGCGACGATCGCGGGTCTGGGCAAGACATTCCTGCCCTGGATCTCGATTTCCGAAGAGGTCGAGAAGGGGCTGATCGGCTACAGAGAGGTGGTCGATCCACCCCTGCTGCGGCATGTCGCGCTGGAATGGCGCGAGGACATGGACCCCGAACTGGCCTGGGCCATGCACGGGCTGCTGTCGACCCTGCTTACGTCAATGCTGCGCTAGGCGTCTTGTCTGCGAAAGTGGGTGAGACGCTTCGCCTGGACCGTGTTCAAGCGCAGGGTGATGCGGGAGGTCAGCGAGGCTGCCCTTTTGGGCGCGGTGCGCCGTCACAGGCTGATGGCCAACATGGGAGGTTGGGGCCTGCGGATGCGACGTGCGGGCGTCACCCGTCTGACAGCATAGGCAGGGCTTTTGCTGCCGGCCACATGTCGGCAAGGGCGTCAAAGGGAAGCTCCCGTTCCATTGCGCCGAGGCCGATGAACATGCGCTGCTGATATGCCAGATCTTCTTCTGATATAGAGAGGTCGCGGGAATAAGGGCGCTGCTTCTGGTTGAAATCCCAGACTGCCTTTGCCGATGCGATGTCGAATTGTTTCTGCGCGCTCCTGCGCGCGGCAAGGAATGAGTCCCGCGCCTCGGGCCGCATCAGATAGTCGTAAAGCGCGCCATAGGCGGCCATGACCGGGACCAGCGCTTCCCGCTTTTCCTCAAGCGCCACGCTCGAGGCATAGGCGGTCTGGAAGACATATTTGGGCAGGGCTTCCCACATCTGGCCATCGGGTGGGACGGCGAGTCCCTCGCTGTCGTTCAGATGTGAGATGCTGGAACAGCAGGCCTCTGCCTTGCCTTCGACCACCGCCTGAAAGGCCTGGTCGTTACTGCCGGCGTCAACGAATATCACACGCGATGCATCGATGTCTTTCTCGCGGAAAAGTTGCAGCATGAGCGCGTGCAATAGCCCGCGCTTCGGGCCGACCGCCACGGTCTTTCCTTCCAGATCTGCCAGACTAGCGACCCGATCCGGCCGCGCGAAGACGGCAAGAGCGGTCTTGCGCATGCCCGCTCCGGCAATCCTCACGGGCGCCCCCTGCGAGATGCGTGACAGCACCATATTGTAGCCCGAAACCAAGCAGATATCGCCCACGCCGCCCACAATCGCGTCGAAGGGGCCGGACGCGCCCTCTGCCAGGACCATGGTGGTATCCGCCCCGTATTTCCTAAGGAAACCTTGTTCCTCCATCAACAGGTTCAGGGTCGCGTTCTCCAGTCCCGGATTGCTGAGGATAGTAATCCGCGTCGCGGATGCGCGTGCAATATGCGGCGCGCCGAAGCTGCTTGTTGCCAGGGCGAGACCGAACATGCCAGCGCCCCTGAGGAAGCTGCGACGGTCCAACGGCTTTGTCATCGGATTTTTCCCTTCCTTGGCGTTTCGGCAACCATGTTTTGCACGCCGCCACCAATCAGGCGCCAATCCAAAACCGGGTCAGGGGCATCGGAAATCGGTCTGGATTCCCAGCCGCTTTGGGAGAGGTTACGCAGGGTGCCGGACAGAATTGCTATGAAAAATCATTATTTATCAGTTACGTGTAAATTTGACTTCAAATCCTCTCCTGCATCGAATCTCGGCTCGGGCCATTGGATTTCGATGTCTATGTATTCTCGCAACATCCGAAAGCGCTTAGGCTTGGGACATATCCAGACATTTGCCCGGATGGTCCGGGAATGCCTGAACGCGCGGACGCCAGCCCGAGGAAAGGGCAAGGAATCCGCACCGGCAGAGGCGGGCTGGTGCGCTCTGGCACGTGCGAAATGGAAGGGAGGAAAAGAAATGGAAATCACACGCAGAACCACGCTGTCTGGACTGGCCATCGTTATGGCCGCTCTCATTGTGGCCCCGGCTCGTGCAGAATCCGCAGAAGAATTCTACAAGGGCAGGACGCTGACCATACTCGTCAGTGCCCAGTCGGGCAGTCTTACCGACTTCGTTGCGCGTCAGTTCGCGCAGATCTATGTGAAGCATGTCCCCGGCCAGCCGGAGGCCGTGGTGATGAACGTGGTGGGCGCCGGAGGGATGGTGGCGGCCGCCTCGTTGCAATCCAAGCAGCCCAAGGACGGCACGGTCATCGGGTTTCTGCAACGCAACAACCTTTATGTGCCGCTGGTCGATCCGGCGCAGAATGCCTTCGATCCTCGCGAGGTCGCCTGGATCGGCAGTGTCGACAAGACCTATTACAGCATGGTCGCGATGACGCGCTCGGGCATCACCAATGCCGACGATCTGTTCCAGAAGGAACTGGTGATCGGGGCGACCGGATTCTCGAACGAGAACCGGACGCTGCCCGCGGTCCTGAACCAGTATCTCGGCACCAAGCTGACTGTCGTTCCGGGCTATACCGACCGGGGCGAGGTCTATCTGGCCATGGAGCGGGGCGAGGTCGATGGCTGGGCCTCGACGCTGGACGGGCTGACCTATGGTGAGCCCGAGCGCATGCTTGCCGATGGTTCGATGAAGGTGGTCCTGAACCTCGGCTGGGAAAGCCCGGAGGGTTTCGGCGACATCCCCAATCTCAGCCAATACGTCAAGGATCCCGAGGCGAAGTCGATCCTCGATTTCTTCATCCTGCCCTTCCAGGCGGGCCGGCCGCTGGCCGCGCCGAAGGATGTGCCGCAGGACCGTCTGGACGCGCTTCGCGCCGCCTTTGACGAGACGGTCAAGGATCCGTCCTTCATCAAGGCGATGACCGACCAGAACTACGCGGTCGACCCGATATCGGGCGATGAGGTCGCGCAGATCGTCACGACGCTTTTTGCGACGCCCGAGGCCGACCTCGCGGCAGTGCGCAAGATCCTGAAGCCCTGAGCCAGCTCTAACCGAAGCAGCCGCAACCGCCCTTCGATGCGCACCCCTCCCCGGTTCGGGGCGGGGAGGGCGCTTTGCTGCGCCGTCCATCCTGTTCCAGAGGGTAAGACCGACATGACCTACGACATCATCGACATCCATCCCCACATCATCTCGACCGACACCGCGAAATACCCCATCGCGCCGCAGGCGGGGCACCGCTCGAAATGGTCGGCCTCGCGTCCGGCGGATTTCGTGCAACTGGTGGCCGCGATGGACGAGGCGGGCATCGCCAGGGCCGCGATCGTCCATTCCTCGACCACCTACGGGCATGACAATTCCTATGTCGCGGACTCCGTGGCCTCGCAGCCGGATCGTTTCACCGGCGTGTTTTCCTTTGACCTGCTGGCCCCGGACGCGCTTGCGACCTTCGATTACTGGATGGGCCGTGGAATGGGCGGGATCAGGCTGTTCACCGGGGGCGCCACGCACCAGACCGATGGCAGCTGGCTGGTCGATCCGGCGACCTTCCCGGTCTGGGAACGCTGCGCCGAGGCGGGACTGAGCATGGTGATCCAGACGACGCCTGCGGGGCTAGGGATGGTGGCAGAGCTTGCCGCGCGCTTCCCCGGCGTGCGCATCGCGCTGGATCACTGCGCGCGTCCGGTACTTCGGGACGGGCCCCCCTATGCCGCCTGTTCGGAGTTGTTCGAGCTTGCCCGCTTCGACAATGTCTATCTGAAGATCACGCCCAAGACCTTCGAACTGGCTGAGGCCGCGCCCGGCGGGGCCGAGGCGTTTTTCCCCCATCTGGTCGCGACTTTCGGCGCGGACCACCTTGCCTTCGGCTCGAACTATCCGGCCTCGGCCGGCTCGCTCAAGGATCTGATCGCCCAGGGGAACGCCTGTCTGGCCTCGTTGGGCGAGGAGGATCGCGCATGGATCTGGAGCGGTACGGCGAAGGTTCTCTATCCGACGCTGGGAGGCAAGCGCGCCGAGGCGACCCGGTCCGCTGCCAGCGAGGAGGTGGGGCAATGATCGGAAGCGACCTGATCGCGGAGGCAGGACGGTAGCATGGAATTTTTCAGCGACTCAGTCGTTTTCACCGCCGCCGCGGATGCGCTCGGCCTCATCATGCAGCCCGAACGCATCATGTTCCTGTGGCTCGGGGTCTTCGTCGGGCTGGCGATCGGCCTGCTTCCGGGGGTGGGGGGGCTTACGGGCTTCGCGATCCTCGTGCCCTTCACCTATACGATGGATCCCTATTCGGCCTTCGCCATGCTGCTTGGCATGGCGGCGGTCACCACGACCTCGGACACCATTCCCGCCGTTCTTTTTGGTGCTGCCGCGCAGGCAACCGTGCTTGACGGCTTGCCCATGACCAAGCGGGGCGAGGCCGGGCGCGCGCTGAGCGCGAGCTATCTTGCCAACATGATGGGCGGTCTGATCGGGGCGATCATCCTCGCGGTCTCGCTGCCAGTGGTCCGTCCCTTTGTCCTTTCCATCGCGACGCCGGAGCTGCTGGCGATGACCATACTCGGGATCGCGATGGTTGCGACGCTGTCGGGGAAATCGCCGCTGAAGGGTCTGGTCGTCGCCTGTTTCGGCATTCTGGTCGGCATGGTCGGCACCGATACGCAGACCGGCCAGATGCGGTGGACGGGCGGGCTGCTTTACCTTCAGGACGGGTTGCCGATGCTGCCGATCCTGCTGGGCCTGTTCGCATTGCCCGAGCTTTGCGACCTTGCCATCCAGCGGACCTCGATCGCGCAGGACATGAAGTTCAGCCCGCGTCAGGGCATGCTGCAAGGCATCAAGGATGTCGGGCGGAACTGGTTTCTGGTCCTGCGTTGCAGCAGCCTCGGCGCCGTCCTTGGCGCGATTCCGGGGATGACCGGCTCGGTCGTGGACTGGATCGCCTATGGCCATGCCCTCCAGACCGAGAAGGGCGCGAAGGAGACCTTCACCAAGGGCGACGTGCGCGGCGTCATCGCGCCTGAATCGGCGAACAACGCCCGCGATGGTGGCAGCCTTGTCCCGATGCTGGCCTTTGGTGTGCCGGGGGGCGCGGCGCAAGCGATCCTGCTTGGGGCGCTGATGGTGCATGGCTTCACCCCCGGCCCCGACATGCTGACCAAGAACCTCGACCTGACCTATTCGATGGTCTGGTCCATCGCGCTGGCCAATATCTTCGGCGCGGGCACCTGCTTCCTCCTCAGCGGGCAATTCGCCAAGATCTCGACCCTGCGGTTCACGCTGGTTTTGCCGGTCATCATGTCCATCGTCTATGTCGGCGCCTTCCAGGGCTCGCGCAGCTGGGGCGACATGTATGTGCTGCTGATCTTCGGCCTGATCGGGTGGAGCATGAAGCGCCTGAAATGGCCGCGTCCGCCGCTGATCCTCGGGCTTGTCCTCGGCGCGCTGATCGAACGCTACATGTCGATCTCGTTCATCCGTTATGGCATGGATTGGGCGCTGCGTCCCGGTGTCATCGTGCTTCTGGCCTGCGCCGCGATGATCATGTTCAGCCCGGTGCTGCGCCTGCTTCGCAAGAAGAACCGGTCGACCATCGCGCTCAGGGACCGGCCCTATCTCGGCCTCGACGATCTGGCCTATGCCCTGTTCATCGCGAGCGGCGTCTGTGTCTTGATCACCTCGCGCGAATGGATCTTCAACGCGCGGATCGGGCCGACCGTCGTTGCCTCGACAATGGTGATCGCAGGCGGGCTGAGCCTGATCCACAAGACCTTCTTCAGGGAGGTCATGGCGGCCGAAGCGGGCGGTGTCCACATGGATATCGGCGACGACGGCAGCGAGGACCTGCCCACCCGGGTCATCCTGACAAGGGCCGCCCGCTTCTATGGCTGGTTCTTGCTGTTCCTGTTGTCGATGGCGCTGATCGGCCTCTTGCCCACGGTGCCGCTGGTCATCATCGCCTTCATGCGGGTCGAGGGCCGCGAGCCATGGCGGCTCTGCACGATCCTTGCGGCTTCGGTGACGCTGCTCCTCTATGTGGTGTTCCACCGGATCATCCATGTGCCCTGGCCGACCAGCCTGATGGGGGACTGGTTCCCGATCCTGAGGGCGACGATCCCCTCGATGTAGGGTCGCGCGTTGCGAGAACATCCGATGGCGGTCCCTCCGGTCCGCCATCTTCCTTTGCGGCGGGGCGGAACCTCCAATCCCCCGAACATCACATATCATCAGGAGAAGATCATGGTCGAAGATCGACTTGCGCGGATCAACCCCGATCAGGTGAGCGCGGATCAACAACGGGTCATCGACCGGCTGGGGGCTGGTCGGGGCCGGATTCCGACGCCCTTCAACATCTGGCTACACAGCCCGCGCCTTGCCGATGGGATGGAGATCATCGGCACCCATATCGACGCCGCACCCGCCCTGACCGAGGCCGAGAGCGAGGTGGCGATCCTCTTTACCGCCGTGCATTGGAACGCCCCCTATGTTGTCGCGAACCACCGCAAGCACGCGCTGAAGGCGGGCCTGCCCGAGGATGCCGTATTGGCCATCCTCGGGAAGCGCCGGCCCGACGGGCTGACCGGCCGGCTGGGCACCGTCGCGGATGCGGTCAGGCAGCTTCTGGCGGGGGAGGTGGTCGGGGACGAGGCCTTCGACCGCTACGAGGCCGAACTGGGGCGCGAGCGGATTGCCGAGTTGCTGGTGACCATCGGCTATTTCACCTCGGTCTCGCTGGCGATGAACCTGCATGCATTGGCGCCGAGGGCCTGAGCACTCAGTGCCATGCTCTCAATCGGCCTCGGCAACCGAGCCTGCCGCGCCCCTGACAAGGGGCGCGAGCAAGATGAAGCAGATGGCCAACACCACCACCGCGCCGAGCGTCGCGGCGCCTATGCCGATCCGGTCGGCGAAAAAGCCGATGATCAGCGCACCGAGGGCGGGGCTGCCCCGCGCGATCAGGCCGTGCAGGCTCAGCACGCGGCCATGCAGATGCGGAGGCGTGGTGACCTGCACGAAGGTCTGGGTCGAGATCAGCCCCCGTGTGGTGGCCGCACCCAGCAGCATCGCCGCAGCCGCCGCCAGCACCGGGGTCGTCGTCCGCGTCAGCAGGACGGCGGCGATGGCGCCCAGCCCCCAGAGCAACATGACGTCATAGAGCAGCCGCACCGGTGCGCGCCGGCCGATCGTCAAGCCCGAGATGATGGCGCCGAAGGCCGCCGAGCCGGTCAGCAGCGCCAGTCCCATCGCATTGCCGGGATAGGTCCGCACCGCGATCGCCGGCATCAGTTCGATCATCGAGCGCACGATCGTCCCACCCAGAAGCATCACTGTCAGGATCAGCCAGAGCGCCGGGGTGGCGATGACATAGGCGAAGCCATCGGTCATCTGGCGCAGGAATGGCTGGGATGCGGCAGATTTCTGCGGCGGGGCCAGCGACAGGCGGCCAAGGATCACGACATAGATTGTCGTCAGGAATGCGTTGGCGACGAAGACCCAGATGATATCCAGGCCCACCATCATCATCCCCGCCAGCGCCGGACCGATCAGGCGGGCGAGGTTCACGGTGACTGAGTTCAGGGCAACCGCCGCGCCCAGATCTTCGCGGCCGACCATCTGCCGGATCATCGCCAGTCGTGCGGGCTGGATCGCCGCCGAGATGGTGCCCTGCAGCGTCGTCAGCAGGATCACCTCGACAAGTCCCAGATGCCCGATGGCCAGCAGCACCGCCATCAGCACCGCCAGCAGCGCCGAGACCGCCTGCGCCCTGACATTCTGGCGCAGCCGGTCCCAGCGGTCTGCCGCGACCCCGGCGAAGGGGCCGATCAGCATGACGGGCAGCAGATCCCCCGCCGCCAGCACACCCAGCCAGAAGGATGACTGCGTCCATTCCCAGACCAGCCAGCCGCAGGCGATGCGCTGCATCCAGGTTCCGACCAGCGACAGCCCGTTCCCGAGGCAGAAGACCCCGAATTGCGTCCCGGTCAGGATGCGCAGCGTGATCGGCAGCTGGCGGGTGCTGTGCATGGCAATGTCTCAAAGCAAGGAAACGATGGTTTGGTCTATGGTTTCCTGGGAATTTCGTCCTTATCCGTCCCGAATGCCATCCGTCCATGCGGAAATCCTATGGCCTGCGGGCAGTTTCTATTGGCCGTCGCCGCAAGCGGCCGTTAGCCTCGTCTGCGGAAAGAACATGCGGCGCCGCCAGATGGAGGAGCCGCAGCCCGTGTTCCCGCGACGCGGAAGACGGGTGCCCAGAACAAGGGAGGAAGCCATGTTCCAACTCGCGGACGTTCCGAATTTGCGCCACCTGCGCATGGTGCAGGTCATCGGCAAGCTGGGTGGGGTGAGCTGCGCTTCGCGCGAGTTGAGCACCTCGCAGCCCGCGGTGACGCAGGCCGTCGCCAATATCGAGGCCGAGATCGGCGTGCCCATCTTCGAGCGTTGCGCGACCGGCACCTATCCCACGGCCATCGGCCGACAGTATCTGCTGCGCATCGACCGCTTCTTCGACACGCTGGACACGGCGCTGACGCAGGTGCTCGGCCGGCCCGATGGCCCCACCGAACGCCTCCCGCCGCGCATCGAGCGGATCATGACGGGAACGCAGCTCCGTGCGCTGATCGTGACCTGCGAACAGGGACGGGTGAGCGAGATCGCGAACTCGCTCGGCCTGTCGCCCGCCTCGCTGTTCCGCTCGGCCCGGACATTCGAACGCTCGCTCGGCAAGCAGATTTTCGACCGGACGGCGCAGGGGCCGATTCCGAACCGGACCGGAAGCTACCTCGCCCGCGAATTCCGCCGCGCCGTGCGTGAACTGGAACTGGCCAGGGGCGAGGTGCTGCTGGCCGCGGGAACGGAAAGCCTGGAACTGGTGATCGGCTCGCTGCCGATGGCGGGCTCGCATGATCTGGCGGTGGCGACGCGGCGCTTCATGTCCGCCTATCCCTCGGCGAAGGTGCGCCTCGTCACCGGCGAGTATCACAAGCTTTTGAGCGACCTGTCGAACAGCCGGATCGACATGATCTTCGGGATGCTGCGCCGTCCCGAATGGGCCGACGATGTCAGCGAGGAGGTGCTTTTCACCGACAACTACTGTCTGGTGGCGCGGGTCGGGCATGCGCTGACGCAGCTTGACGACATCACCCCCGCCGATCTGGCCGGCTATGAATGGGTGGTCCCGCAGCGGGGCACGCCGCGCCGGATCCGGATCGAGCAGATCTTCGACGATGAGCCGGTGCGCCCGCGCTTTCACCTCGAAACCTCGTCCCTGACCATGATCCGGTCCTTGCTGCTGAACTCGGACACGGTGACCCTGATGACCCGGTCGGAGTTGCAGAACGATGTCGAACTGGGCGTGCTGAAGGTCCTGCCCTGCAAGTTCCTCGACAATGTGCTGCTGAAGGGCGTGACGACGCGCAGCGACTGGTTGCCGACGGTGGCGCATAACGTGTTTCTGGACTGCCTGCGCGAGGCGACCGGAAAGACCAGCCACGCCGGAGGGTCGGGTTCGGACCCGGAGATCCGACTGGCCTCCTGACGATGGCCAGTCGGAAGGCAAGGGCCCGGAGCTGACGCTCCGGGCCTTTTCTCACATCAGCGATTTCGCCTTTTCCAGCGTCGCATAGCTGCGCGACGGGCCGGCAAAGAGAATGTCGTAGCCCTCGGTGATGACCTCGGCCACATTGCCCGAGGTGACATGCGGATGCGCGACGCGCATTCCCGCGGCCTTGGCGGCGGCAAGGATGCCGCGCTTGGCCTCGGCGACGACCGGATGCTCGTATTGGCGGGGATAGCCGAGCTGCTGGCTCAGGTCGCCCTCGCCGATCATGATGGCGCCGATGCCCGGAACCGCGAGGATCTCGGCGAGGTTCTCGACCGCCTCGACGCTCTCGATCATCACGATCACCATGATCTCGCCTTCGGGGACCAGCGGCCAGACATCCGCGCGTGCGTAATATTCCGGCACGCTCAGCCCCCAGTAGCGCGCGGCTGTGTTGGGCGCGTCGCCGCGCAGCCCCTTCGGCTCATAGTTCGGGGCGTCCTTGGGCCGGGCATAGCGGCAGGCGGCGACGGCGTTGCGCGCCTGCTCGGCGGTGGCGATATGGGGAAACACCACGCCATAGACGCCCTGGTCCAGCACCTGCTTGGCCATCCATGTGTTCATCTCGGCCCCGTTCGCGGGAATGCGGACGAAGGGCGTCACATCGGGCCGCAGGCTGGCGCCGTCGATCATGCGCCGCCGGTTCAGCATGAATTGCAGCGCGTCGCGCAGTTCCGAGGGCGAATAGGGCGTGTGCTCCATTTCGAAAAGCACGCCGTCGAGTTGGGACAGTCCCAACTGGATCGCTTCCTCGCGCTCGGCCCGGGCAAAGGCCATGGTCGGCTTGCGGCCCTCTTCCAGCGCCGCGATGATGCCATTCAGGCGTCCGATCTTGTCCATATCTCTCTCTCCTCAGAACGGCAGGAACATGTCTTCGGCCTCATAGAGCCGGGGGATCAGGCCTTGCTGATGGCCATAGCGGATCAGCGCCTCGATCGAGGCGCGGTTGGCCTCAAGCCCGTAGGGAACCGGATCGTCGCCGACGACCTGCATCAGCTTGCGGTCCTTCTCGGCCTGCTTGCCGGTCGCGGTGCCCGCGCGCAGCGCCTCGAGATAGGGGGCCTTGGCCTCGACGAAGGCATCATAGAGCGAACGGGCGAGGTCGGGATTTGCCTTCAGCACCTCCTCCTTGATCGCAAGCGTGCCGTGGATCGGATAGACGCCGTTCCGGGCATAGACCTCGCGGTCGAGCTGGGCGGCGTTGGGGAAAAGCTCGCGCAGGTCGTCGGGCAGGGCGGGGCCACTTTCGTTCCAGCCCTCGCCGGGCTTGCCGGCGCGTCCGATTCCGGCATCGCCGGTGCAGGCCGCGTCCAGCCTGCCCTCGGCCATCATCGCGACCAGCGAGGACCCTTCGGCGACATGGCGGACATTCGCGGGCAGCTTCAGGGCCGCGACATGCTCCTCGTCATCGACCCACCAGTTCACCTTGTCGATGTCGACGCCGTATTCGTTCTGCAGCAGGCCGCGTTTCCAGACCCCGGTGGTCACAGAATAGGCGCGAACCCCGAAATTCTTGCCCTCCAGATCCTTCGGGCTTTCGATGCCGGCATCCGGGCGCACCACGAGGCCCTCGTGATGGAAACGGCGCACGAAGAAGACCGGCAGCGCGATGATCGGCACGCCATAGGCGCGGGCGATGATATAGGTCGTCGGCGCGATTTCGCAGGCATCGAAGGCAAGGTCGCGCACCATCCGGCGGAAGGCGGCGATATGGGGCTTCACCTCCTCGAACTCCAGCCTTGCGCCGGACACGGCGACCGCGCCGGACTTCAGCGCCTCGGTATAGGGATAGGTGCGCAAGGCCACCTTGAGGGTGGGCGTGGACATGCGGATTCCTCTCTGATCGGAAACTGTTTTCCCCGTCGCAAACGGGGCCGACCTTCTTCTAATCCCGCCTCGCTGAAGTCGCTTAATAGGAGATCGCGCCCCGCCCATAGGATTGCGGCCGCGCGCCCCGACCCGGCCGGTTTCATATATGCGTGGCACGAATTCCGATTGGCGCCGCGAACTCCGCAGCGGCTAGGCAATTGGCAAGGAACCAAGACGTTCCGCGAACTTCCCTTTCAAGAGGTGCTGCCGCCATGATTATCGACTGCCACGGTCATTTCACCACCGTCCCGGCCTGTTTCCGCGACTATCGCAATGCCCAGATCGCCGATTTCAAGGCCGGCAAGACCTCGGACTTCTCGCCCGCGCCGGTGGTTTCGAATGACGAATTGCGCGAGGGGCTGGAGAAGAACCAGATCCGGTTGCAGAAGGAACGCGGCATCGACATGGCGCTGTTCTCGCCCATCGCCGGGCTGATGGGGCACCATCACGGCAACGAGGCGATGAGCAAGCATTGGTCGCGCACCAGCAACGATCTGATCCACCGCGTCACCGAGCTTTACCCGGAGCGGTTCGTGCCGGTCTGCCAGCTTCCGCAAAGTCCGGGCGTCGATCCGCGCGGCTGCATCGAGGAACTGGAGCGCTGCGTCCTTGAGCTGGGCTTCGTCGGCTGCAACCTCAATCCCGATCCGACCGACGGCTACTGGACCGACCCGCCGGTGCCGGACAAGTGGTGGTATCCGCTTTACGAAAAGCTGGTCGAGCTGGACGTGCCCGCCATGATCCACGTCTCGGGTTCGTGCAATCCAAACTTCCACGGCACCGGGGCGCACTACCTGAACGGCGACACTTCGGTCTTCATGCAGCTTCTGCTGTCGGACCTGTTCAAGGATTTCCCGACGCTGCGCATGGTGATCCCTCATGGCGGCGGCGCGGTGCCCTATCACTGGGGCCGATATCGCGGACTTGCCAATGACCTTGGCCGCCCGCCGCTGGCCGAGGCGCTGATGAACAACGTGTTCTTCGACACCTGCGTCTACCACCAGCCCGGCATCAACCTGCTGACCGAGGTGATCCCGGTCAAGAACGTGCTTTTCGGTTCCGAGATGGTGGGCGCGGTGCGTTCGATCGACCCGGAGACCGGTCACGCCTTCGACGACACCCGCCGTTATGTCGAGGCGCTGGAGCTTTCGCCCGGGGACCGGCAGGCGATCTTCGAGGAGAATGTGCGCCGCGTCTATCCGCGTCTCGACGCCCGTCTGAAGGCGATGGGAAAAGCGGCATGAGCGGAGCGCGCACAGCCGCCCGCATCCTCGTCGACCAGCTTTTTCTGCAGGGCGTGGACCGCGTCTTTTGCGTGCCGGGCGAAAGCTTCCTCGCCGTTCTCGACGCGCTGCATGACAGCCCCGAGATCGAGCTGGTGACATGCCGTCACGAGGGCGCGGCCGCGATGATGGCCGAGGCGTACGGCAAGCTGACCGGCCGGCCTGGCATCCTCTTCTGCTCGCGCGGGCCGGGGGCGACCAATGCCTCCTCGGGGTTGCATGTCGCGTTTCAGGACAGCACGCCGATGATCATGTTCATCGGCCAGAACCCGCGCGACGTGATGACCCGCGAAGGGTTTCAGGAGGTCGATTACCGCTGCACCTTCGGGACGCAGGCCAAGGCGGTGCTGCAACTTGAGGACGCCGCGCGGACCGCTGAACTCGTCACCCGCGCCTTCCAGCTTGCTCTGTCAGGCCGCCCCGGTCCGGTGGTCATTCCGCTGCCGGAGGATGTCCTGGCCGAAACCGCCACAGTCCCCGACGGCCGCCCGGCGATGCGGTTTGCCAATGCGCCCGCGCCCGATGCCGTGTCGCGCGTGCGGGACATGATCGCGGCGGCCCGCCGTCCGGTGGTGATGCTGGGCGGTTCCGGCTGGACGCCCGAGGCGGTCGCGGCGATCCGCCGCTTTGCCGAGGAAAGCGGGCTTCCCGTCACCGCCTCGTTCCGGCGGCAGGACCTCCTCGACAATGACAGCCCCAGCTATATCGGAGAGATCGGCCTTGGCCCCAACCCGAAGCTGGTCGAGACGGTGACAAGCGCGGACCTGATCCTCGTCATCGGGGCGCGGCTGGGCGAGATCGGGACGAATGGCTATACCATCATGGACATTCCCTGTCCCCGGCAACGGCTGGTCCATGTCTATCCCGGCGCGGACGAGATCGGCCATGTTTATCAGCCCGAACTGGGCATCGTCAGCGATCCGGCAAGCTTCGCGCTGGCCCTTGCCGCAGGCGGGCCGGTCCGTGGCGAATGGGGCGACTGGCTGAAGGCCGCACGCGCGAATTTCGAGGCATGGACCGCGCCCCGGACCAGCCCCGGCGCGATCCAGATGTGCGAGATCATGGCCTGGCTGGACGGAAACCTGCCCGAGGACACGATCTATACCAACGGCGCGGGCAACTTCACCGTCTGGTTGCATCGCTTCCACCGCTATCGCCGGTTCGGAACGCAGGTCGCGCCGATCTGCGGCTCGATGGGCTATGGCATCCCGGCGGCGCTGGCGGCGAAATTCGCGCGGCCCGACGCCGCGGTGATCTGCATTGCGGGCGACGGCGATTTCCAGATGACCTGCACGGAACTGGCCACCGCCGCCGCGCATGGGCTGAAGATCCGCATCCTGATCCTGAACAACGGGATGCTGGGCACGATCCGCATGCATCAGGAGCGGCAATACCCTGCCCGCGTCTCGGGCACCGACCTGTCGCTGGGCAATCCCGATTTCACCGCGCTGGCGCAATCCTATGGCGCGCATTCCGAACGAGTCGAGCGGACGGCGGATTTCGCGGCGGCCTTCGCCCGTGCCGATGCCCATGACGGTCCTGCCGTCCTCGAGATCATGATCGACCCCGAGGCCCTGACGCCCGCCGCTTCGCTGAGCCAGATCAGGGAGACCGCGTTGCAGGCGGTGCCCGGCTAAGCCCGGAGGCGATATTGGAAATCAACCTGCGACCATCGGAATTGAGCATGCCCTTATTCTCGGGAATGCCGGGCAGGCCTAACCTGAAAGGCATGAAGCCAATCGCAGACATATCAACCCGGTCGGACATGCCTTCGACCGCGGGGACAGGCCTTGCGCCGCGCCAGAGGAGGAGGCGCCGCGCCGGGCCGCGGAAACCGGCGGAGGCATCTCCGCCCCACCTCATCGGCAATCCTTCAGGACAAAGCCAGACATGACCCAGAAGATCATCGACATTCACCCGCACATCATCTCGCCTGACACGAAGGCCTATCCCTATAACCCTCTGGGCGGGATCCGGTCGGACTGGTCGGCCGAGCGGCCCTTCACCTTCGAGCAATATGTCGAGGAGATGGAGGCTGCCGGGGTGTCACAGGCGGCGATGGTGCATTCCTCGACCACCTATGGCTATGACAATTCCTATGCCGCCGACAGCGTCTGCCGCGACCCCGAGCGTTTCGTCGGGGTCTATTCGGTCGACATCGCCGCCCCGGATGCGGTCGCGACGATCGAGAAATGGCGCCGCCGTGGCATGGCGGGGCTGCGCCTTTTCGGCGCCGGCTCGACCGTCCAGACCGACGGACGCTGGATGATCGCCCCCGAAACATATGCCGTCTGGGAGCATATGGCCGAGATCGACATGACCGTCGCCATCCAGACCACCTCGATCGGCCTGCCGGTGGTCGAGGAGATCCTCGAGCGCTTCCCCGAGGTCAGCGTCATCCTTGACCATCTGGGCCGGCCGGACCTGACGGACGGCGCGCCCTATGCCAAGGCCGCGCCGCTCTGGAAGCTGGCGCGGTTCGGAAACCTGTTCCTCAAGGTCACGCCCCGGACCTTCGACCTGTCGGAGAAATCGCCAGCGACGCCCGAAAGCTTCTTTGCCAAGCTGGTCGCCGAATATGGCGCGGACCGGCTGGCCTGGGGGTCGAACTTCCCCGCGAATAACGGTTCGCTGAAGGAACTGGTCGCGCAGGGGCATCGCTGCTTCGCAGCCCTGTCCGAGGCGGACCGGGCCGAAATCTGGGCGGGCACGGCGGAACGGCTTTATCCGCAGCTTGTGGTGGCAACCCTCGACAAGGCGGCCAACGCATGAGCCTGATGGAAAAGAACTTCCCCGTCGAAGGCCCGGTGACGCTCTCGGCCAATATCACCCTTTACGAGCCGACGCGGGCGCTGATGGAGGGCCGGGTTCCCTCGGACCTGATCAGCTTTGACTTCGCCGGGCTGAAGAACGCCCATGCCGGGTTCAAGGACATGCTGCGCAAGGGTCGCTACGACATCAGCGAGATGGCGACCGCGACCTTCCTGCAGGCGCATCAGTTCGGCAAGCCCTTCACCCTGCTGCCGATCGTGCTGCTGGGGCGCTTCCAGCATCACTGCATCGGCTACAATACCGACGTGCATCCCGGCATGACCCCGGCCGACCTGCCGGGCAAGGTGGTGGGCGTGCGGTCCTATACCCAGACCACGGGCCTCTGGATTCGCGGCATCCTCCAGAACGAATACGGCGTCGATCCCGACAGCGTGAAATGGCTCTGCTTCGACCAGCCGCATCTGGAGGAATATACCGATCCGCCCTCGGTCATCTGGGGCGATCCGGCAAAGGATCCGGTGAACATGCTGCTTGACGGCGAGGTCGATGCCGCGATCCTCGGCATGAACATGCCCAAGGATCCGCGTGTGCGCACGCTGATCGAAAACCCCCATGACGCCGCGCTTGAATGGTATGCGCGCGAGGGTTTCGTGCCGCCGAACCATTATGTCATCGTCCCGAACGCGCTGTGCGAGCAGAGGCCGGACGTGGTGCGCGAGGTCTGGCGGATGCTGGTCGAGAGCCGCAATGCCGCCACCCCGCCCGGCGAGATCGACCCCTGGCCCGTCGGCATCGAGGCCAACCGGCGGGCGCTGGAGGCCGCGATCCGATATGCGACCCAACAGCACATGCTGACCGAACGGGTCGAGGTCGATGACCTGTTCCATCCGCTTGTGCGCGAGCTTGCGCCCTGATCCCTTGCTTCGGCCCGCGTCCTCGGGGATGCGGCCCGATCGATTGTTTTGACGGGCGCCATGCGATGATCAGGGTAAAGGGACTGCCACTTGGAATTCGGGCAGACATGCCCGGCAAGACGCCGCTGCTGCTGATGCACGGCCTGCTGTCCAGCCGCCATGGCTGGCAACTGAACATCGAAGCATTGCGCAGCCATTTCCGATTGGTCTTCGCCGAACTGCCCGGCCATGGCGAGGCGGCGGGCTGCACCGAGCCTGCGCGCCTGCATCCCGACGCGCTGGTCGCCGCGCTGGAGGAGGCGCGGCAGCGGTTGCAGATCGCGCGCTGGCACCTCTGCGGGCTCAGTTTCGGCGCGGGGCTGACCCTGCGCTATGCGCTGCGCCATCCCGGCGCCGTGCTGTCGCAGATCTGGACCAATGGCAATCGCGCGCTGGCGGATCCGCCCGATGCGGCGCTGCTGGCCGCCGACGAGGCGCGCTGCCAGCGCCTTGCGACGCAGGGCGTTGACGCGCTGCGGCAGGAGAGCTTTCACCCGCGCCACGGCCGCCGCTTTCCGCCGGAACTGCGCGACCGCCTTTCGGCCGATGCGGACGGGGTGGACATTCCCAGCGTGATCGCGCTGACCCGCCATTGCCTGCCCGATCTTTCGGTGCGCGCGCAATTTGGCCGAACCGCGGTGCCCACGCTGCTGATCAACGGCAGGCTCGAAAGCCGCTTCCAGCCGGTGCGCGATCTGGCGACCCGGCTCTTGCCGATCTGCGAGGTGGCGGATCTGCGCGGCGGCCACGCCATCAATATCGAACAGCCCGAGGCCTTCAACGAAGCTGCGCTGAAGTTCTTGCGGCGACACGACCTTGCCGACGCCCCGTTGGGCTGAGGCCGGAAAGTCCAGAGGAGGAAAACATGCAATCGAAATCCAGAATGACCCGCCGAAGCCTGCTTGCGACAGGCGGCGCCCTTGGCGCGGCCATGGCGCTCGGCCCCGGCCGCCTGCGCGCGCAGGAGCTGCAGAAGGTCACCATCGGCATGCCGGGCGGCAATGTCGCGATGACGCAGATCGAGCTGATGAAGCGCAAGGGCTACCTGAAGGATCTAGGGCTTGAGCCCGATTTCATCGTCGTGACCGACGGGACCAAGCTTGTCAGCGCGATCATGTCCGGCGACGTGGACCTGTGCCCCGGCGCCGGCTTCGGACAGGTCCTGACCGCGATCGAGAAGGGGGCCAGCCTCAAGGTCATCGGCGGATGCTGCGTGCTGATCCCGCAGGCGCTGTTCTCGGCCAACGAGGAGGTCAAGACGCTGAAGGATCTGGAAGGGCGCACGGTCGGCACCGGCGCGCCGGGCGCGCTTTTGCACAACATGACCGTCGCGATGCTGCGCAAGAACGGCGTCGACTGGAACAAGGTGCGCTTCGTCAATGTCGGCTCTAGCGCGCAGGTCTTCCGGGCGGTGGCCGCGGGCACGGTGGATGCGGGGCCGAGCCTTGTCGATGTCTATGACCAGCAGGAGAAATACGGCGTCCATGTCGTCGCCGATTACTGGACCGAGATCCCGCAATATCCCTATCAGGCGGCCTTCACCGCAACCCGCACGATCGAATCCGACCGCGAGAAGCTGGTGAAGACGCTTGCGGCCTTTGGCCGGCTCTATGACTTCCTGCAAAGCGACGGCTCCGAGGCGGAGTTCGTCGATGCCTGGGCCGCGGCTTCGGGCGGCGGCGAGGCCGAGGCGAAGACGCAATGGAACTTCCTCAACAAGGCCAAGCCCTTCGACCTGATCCTGAAGCAGGACAGCATCGACTATCTTCAGGCGCTGAACCTCGAACTGGGGATCCAGCAGAAGCAGGTTCCGCTGGACGTGCTGACCGATTTCACCCTGGCGACCGAGGCCAAGGCGTTGATCGGCTGACACCCGGCAGGACCGCAAACGAAAACGGCCGCGCAATCTGCGCGGCCCTTTGGGTTTGGCCCGACAGGGTCAGTCCGAGCGTGTCTTTTTCCAGGGCGCGATCCGGTCCTCGACATAGCGCACGCCGATGGTCAGCAGGATCCCCAGCAGCATCAGCACGATGATCGGGACGAACATGCGCGCCGTGTCATACTGGTTGCCATATTTGACGATCATCGCGCCAAGGCCGGTGATCGCGGTGAAGAACTCGGCCACGACCATGCCGATCAGCGCCCGCCCGATCCCGAGGCGCAGCCCGGTCATCATGTAGGGCAGGGCCGAGGGCAGGATGATCTTGGTGAAGATCTGCCGCTCGTTCGCGCAGAAGGAATTGGCAAGCTCGATCAGCGAGGAGGGCACGTTGCGGACCCCGGCGGCGGTGTTGATCAGGACCGGGAACAGCGAGATCTGGAAGACGATGAAAAGCTTCGCCTCGAAACCCAGCCCGAACCACAGCGTCACCAGCGGCACGATCGCGACGAGGGGGGTCGCGTAAAGCGCGTTCACGATCCAGTCGGTCGCCGCCTCGACCGAGCGGTAGCGCCCGATCAGCAGCCCGACGACAATGCCGAAGATCGAGGCGACCACGAAGCCGATCAGCAGCGTGACCATCGACTCCATCAGCGCGCGTTGCAATTCGCCGGTCTGCATCAGGCCGATGGCGGCGCGCAGGATGGCGCTGGGATAGGACATGAAAAGCGGATTGACCTGCCGCCCGCCATATTCCCAAGCCAGCATCACGAAGGCGATGGAGGCGAGGCGGATATACCAGAGTCGGTAGGATTTCGGCGCGGGCCCGAGTTCCTCGATCTCGACCGCGGGCGGGGTTTCGGGTGCGGGCGCCATCGCGGTGGTGGCGGCCATGTCGTTGCTGGTCACGGAAGTTCCTTTCACGGTCAGACCGCCGCGGCGAGCGGGGCGTCTTCGGCCTTGTTGCGGATCAGGTCCCACATCTGGGCGCGGATGCGCTGGAACTCGGGGTTGCCGCGCAGTTCCGGCAGGTCGGGACGATTGGCGCCGAAGGGGATCTCGATGATGGTCTTGACCCGGCCCGGCTTCGCGCCCAGCACCACGACGCGGTTGCTGAGATAGATCGCCTCGTCGAGGTCATGGGTGACGAAAAGGATGGTCTTGTTCGCCTCGGCCTGAATGCGCAGCAGCTCCTTTTGCAGCACCTCGCGCGTCTGGGCGTCAAGGGCGCTGAACGGCTCGTCCATCAGCAGGATCGAGGGGTCGATCGCCATGGCGCGGGCCAGATTGACCCGCTGCTGCATGCCGCCCGACAGTTCATGCGGATAAAGCTCCTGCGCATGGGTCAGCCCGACCAGAGCCAGCAGATTCTGCGCGGTCTCCCTGCGGACCGAGCGGGGCGTCCCGGCCATTTCCAGCCCGAATTCGACATTCTGGCGTGCCGTGCGCCAGGGCAGCATGGTCGATTGCTGGAAGACAAAGCCGCGGTCGCGTCCCGGCGCGGTGACGTCCTTGCCGTCCACGCGGATATCACCCGCATCGCGGCGGATGAGGCCCTGGACGATCCGCAGAAGCGTGGTCTTGCCGCAGCCGCTCTCGCCGATCAGCGACACGATCTCGTTCTCGAACACGTTGAAGTTGATCCCGCCGAGGACGCGGAGGAATGCCTCGCCCTCGCCATTTTCGCCGCGGATGCGGAACGTCTTCTGGACATTCCGCACCTCCAGCTTGATTTTCCTCGCCTGCATGGCTCCTCCCAAATGCTGTGTTTCCCACCGGTCAGGCGGGATATGTGCAAAGCGCAGGTCCGCCGCCGCGTTGTGCCGCGCCGCTGCCGGACCCGGCAATTCCTGATCATTAGTCGCCGCTGCGGCCTTTCGTCGCAAATCAGAAAGCCGTCGCAGGCCATAGGCTTTCGGCACTGACCGCCGGTGCGGTGCCGACAAGAAGAGGCGCGCGTCCCGCAAGGGGAAGCGCGCGCCGCCAGTCCGCAGGGAAAGGGTCAGATCAGCTTGTAGGGCGTCGTGCTGAGCAACTCCAACCCGGTTTCGGTGACGAGGATGTTGTTCTCGAAGCGGAAGGAATAGCTGTCGGTCCGCACCGAGGGCTGGAAGGACAGCACCATCCCCGGTTCGATGATGGTTTCGCGATGGGTCGGGTGCGGGAAGTCGTGGAAGGGGCCAAGCCCGACCCCGTGGATCGCGAATTGCTGGCAGGGGAACTTCGCCTTGTTGGCGGGATAGCCAAGCTCGATCATGTAGGCGCGGATATGGTCGAAGATCTCGGCGAAGGACATACCCGGCTTGAGGTAGGACATGAACTCGTCATGCGTCCGGTAGCAGTCCTGCGCCACATTCACATATTCCTCGGCGGGCGTGCCGACGCACCAGGTGCGGGCAATGTCGAAGCCGTATCCGAGATAGAGCGCGCCGAGGTCGATGGTCACAAGCTCGCCATCTTCGATCTTTTTCCATTCCGAGGCGAAGGCGCGGTAATTCGCGGTCCTGATGCCCGCCTGGCACATCGTCTCGACCTCGCGGATGGCGCCGAGGCGCTTCATCTCGATTTCCATGGCGAATTGCACGTCCATCTCGGACACGCCGGGCCGGGCGGTCTCGATCGCGACCTGGATCGCGGATTCGCCGATCGTCACCGCCTTGCGGATCAACTCGATCTCGGCCGGTTCCTTGACCGAACGCGCGATGAAAAGCAGGTCGCCCGCCGGCACCAGCGTCGCATCGGGCAGGGCGGCCGACAGGCTCTTGAAGGTTTTCGAGGTGCAGGTCGTCTCCTCATAGCCGATGCGGCCCGAGGAAAGCCCGCGCTCGGCCAGCACCTTGGCGACGCCGTCGGCGGGGCTGGAAGCATAGCCGGTATCGTTGACCCGCACGTCCTTGATCCACGACCCCTCGCGGATCGCGTTCATGGTGATGAAGGCGGCCATGAAGACCGGGTCGCTGTCCTTGAACAGCAGAAGCGGCGCCTCGGTGATATGGGTGTGGGACAGCGGATACCAGGGCATGTGCTGATAATGGCCGCCGTAATAATACTGGTTCGTCCAGTTGTGGACGATGAAGGCGTCAAGCTGCTTCTCCTCCATCACCTTGCGCAGCTTCTCGAGCCGCTTCGCGTAGTCGAAACTGGTTCCGAAGATGTTCACGCCTCTGACCCTTTCGCCAACGGCGCCGTGACCACTGCTGATATCGTCCATTCGTCTCCCTTTCTCGCTGGCCGCAGGCGCGGCCTCATGCCGTCGGCCGAGGCCGCCGGCGGACTGATCCGGCATCGACGCTAGGGGAAGGTCGCGCGCGGATTAAGCCGGCAATTCAGCATGAGATATGTGACGAATATTCCGAAATAATCGGCTCGGTTCGTCGTATTTGTGAAGCAACGAGGGCGTTTCACAAACTATGGAGGACATCCGATGGCGGAGAATGTCAGGCTGGACATCTGTATCGGAGACTATCCCCACACACGGAAAATTCTGAGTGGCGAGATCGTCATCAAGGGGGTCGAGCCGAATTTCATCACCGTGAAGCCCCAGATCGGGGCCTATCGGCGCATGGTGCGCGAGGTCGAGTTCGACGTCTGCGAGATCGCGCCCACGACCTATATCGTCGCGCGGGGCTATGGCGCGCCCTTCGTGGGCTTGCCGATCTTCCTGATGCGGCAGTTCAACCACGGCACGCTGCTGGTTCGGCACGATGCCGGGATCGCCGGCCCGAAGGATCTGGAGGGGCACAAGGTCGGCGTGCGGGCCTATTCCGTCACCACCGGGGTCTGGCTGCGTTCGGTGCTGGTGGAGGACTATGGGCTGGACAGCAACAAGGTCACATGGGTCGTCGATGACGAGGAGCATGTGACAGAACTGAAGCTGCCCGCGAATGTCATCCATACCCCCGAGGGCAAGACGCTGAACGGGATGATGGCCTCGGGTGAGTTGGTAGCGGGATTTGCCGGAAATGCCGGCGTCGGGCGCGTCGGGTCGCCGACCGGCGGCTGGCAGGAGGTCGCGACCGATTACCCGACGCTCTTTCCCGATACGCAGGCGGTCGAGGCGGACTATTTCCGCCGCACCGGCATCTATCCGATGCATGGCATGATCGTCGTCAAGGATGAGGTGCTGGCGCGCCATCCCTGGATCGCGCAATCGCTGAACGACGCGTTCACCCGCTCCAAGGCCGAGTGGTTGCAGGACTATCGCTCCGGCGCCGCCGACACCGCTTTCGAACAGAAATACCGCAAGCTGTCCCGTATCGTCGGGGATGATCCGCTGCCCTATGGCATCGCCGCCAACATCCGCAGCATCGAGGCCCTCGAAAGGGCGGCCCATGATCAGAAGCTCTCGCCGCGCCGCATGACGGTGGCGGAGCTTTTCGCCGACCCGGAAGCCTGACACCGCGCATCGAGGAGGAGAAACCATGTCCACGCTTCGGGTCGATACCCACCCCCATCTGATCTCGCCCGACATCCGGCGCTATCCGCCCGCGCCGCTTGGCGGAAAGCGGTCGGAATGGTCGGCTGATGCGCATTCCAACACGGTCGAGGAGTTGATCACCGCCATGGACGCCGCCGGCGTCGCGAAAGCCGCGGTGGTCCATTCCTCGACCACCTATGGGCACGACAACAGTCTGGTGCTGGATTCCGTGGCCGCCTGGCCCGACCGGCTGACGGCGGTCTGCTCGATCGACCTGCTTGCGCCCCACGCGCTTGACGTGCTGAAGGACATCCTCAATCGCGGCTGTTCGGGCATCCGGCTTTTCACCACCGGCACGACGATGCCCGGTCAGGCAAGCTGGCTTAATGACCCGCGGACCTATCCGGTCTGGGAACACGCGCAGGCAATTGGCCTGCCGATCTGCGTTCAGGCCAATCCCGCCGGGATGGCGATGCTGGGCGAGATGATGGACCGCTTCCCCGGCGTTACCATCGTGCTGGACCATGTCGGGCGGGCGGATGTCTCGGACGGTCCGCCCTTTGCCGAGGCCACGCCGATCTTCGACATGGCCGGGAAATACCCGAACCTGATCGCAAAATTCAGCCCCGCCGTTCTGGAGCGCGCTCGCAAGGGCAAGTCCACGCCCGAAACCTTCGTGCCGCGCATGGTCGAGGCTTTCGGCACCGACCGCATCGTCTGGGGGTCGAATTTTCCCGCCTCGCACGGGACGCTGGCCGAGATCGCCGACGAATGCGAGGCGGCCTTCGCGTTCCTGCCGTCCCGCGACGTCAGCCGGATCATGGGCGGAAACGCCCTGCGCATCTATCCCAACCTAGCAATCTGAAGGGAGAGCGGAACATGGCAACCTTCAAGACGGTTCTTGGCCCCCATGCGGCCGTCGCCGCGATCAAGTCGGGCGAATTGCGGCTGAAATCCGACGAGTTGGAATTCACCGATTTCAAGCAGACGCATCACGCCTTCAAGCGGATGGTCGATCGTCAGGCCTTCGACATCTGCGAAATGGCGATCACCACGCTTATTCTCGCCAAGTCCTATGGCCGCCCGCTGCATCTGCTGCCTGCGGTGATGATCGGGCGATTGCAGCAGCCCGTGGCATCGGTCAATGCCCGGTCGAAAATGGCGGGTCCGGGCGATCTGCGCGGCAAGCGGATCGGCGTGCGGTCCTTTGCCCAGACCACGGTGACCTGGCAGCGCGGAATCCTGAAATGCGACTATGATGCGGATTTCGACGGCGTCGAATGGATCAAGTTCGAGGATGGCCATGTCCCCGAAGCGCCCGACCCCGGGACGCAGGCGCCCGAGGGGCGGAAGATGGCCGAGATGCTGAAGGCCGGCGACATCGACGTGGCGCTTGGCCTGAAGGCCGATGGCGACGGCACCGTGCCCCTGTTCTCCGACGATCCGGAGGGGCAGGCATGGCACAAGCGGCACGGCTGCTTTGCCATCAACCATGTGATCGCCGTCCCCGAAACGATGGTCCGCGACCATCTGGACGCGATTGCCGAGTTCTATGCGCTGCTGAGGGCAAACAAGAGCCTTGCGGAGCCGGAGCCTTTGGCCGACGACCCGCGCCCGATGGGGTTCGAGGCCAACCGCGCCTCGCTGGAACTACTGATCCGCTACATGAACGAGCTGGACATGCTGCGCGTCAGGATGACGCCCGACGACCTGATCGATCCGAGGATCCGCGAGGCGATCGGGGAATAACCTCCGCCTCTGACCGCCACCGTCATGCTTCCGATCCGGGTCCGCCGAAGGGCGAGGCCCGGATTTTTGCGCGCGTCAGTTTCCGCATTTTTGCGTTAATTTCGGAATATTTTTCATAAATGTAATGCCCTATTCCCTCCTTAATTGCTGGGATTCCTTTGATAATCTGCGCTGGAGGAGGAGAGAGAACGCTGTCCCCGCGCCACGCGCCGGAAGAGGGACGGCACCGTTTCCGCGAGATACCTGATGCAGGTCTGGATGTCGGCCTGCGTCCCATGCCTTTCCCGACCGGAGTCGTGGAGGGGCGCCTATTCATTCTGGATCACCCGCCGCGCCTCCATGCCGCCGTAATCGCACGGCCGCATGCGCCCTCGGATATCCGCTTCCGGCGTCACCACAATCAGGAGGTCACGAATTGACGATTCAAGAGCGTTTGCAACCGCAATATTCCATGGTCACGGGCGGCATCGACGTGATGGTTCCGATGCGCGACGGCACCCGTCTCGCCATCGACATCTACCGGCCCGATGCGGACGGGAAATTCCCGGCGCTTCTCAGCCTCGGCACGCATAACAAGGCCATGCAAAGCCCGCGGATCTGGGAATCCTGCCGCAACCAGCCCGGCGATTCCGCGATTGCCCCGCCCGGCGCCCGGGCGGGCGACTCACGCTTCTGGGCCAGCCGGGGATATGTCCATGTCATCGGCAATATCCGCGGCGTCGGCAATTCCGACGATGGCGACCCGGCGCGCGACGGCAAGATGGATGCGTATGATCTTGTCGAATGGATGGCTGCCCAGCCCTGGTGCGACGGCAATGTCGGCATGACCGGCATGTCGTCCTATGGCCGCCAGCAGATGCTGGCCGCGAAGAACCCGTCTCCGCATCTGAAGGCGATCTTTCCCTACAGCCCCGGCCATATGCTCAAGAACCAAGTCTATCCGGGCGGGGTCCTGCATTGCGAGCATTACCAGTCGATCGTGTCCCATGTCACCGGCAAGGCCTATAAGGAGACCGAGCTGACCGCGGAGGAAGAGGAACTCTGGGAAGAGGCGATGGCCGATCCGGATTTCCAGATGTATGCCCATATCTACAACATCATCGAGCGCAAGGGTCAGCACAACAAGCGCTTCTATAGCGCGATGGTGAATCGTTACGAATCCGAGGATTACGCCAAGAAGCTGGACGAGCTGAAGGATATCAAGGTGCCGATGTATACCGGCACCGGCTGGTATGGCTACACCTACAAGACCCACCTTCAGGGCATGTTCAACTATTGGCGCTATATCACCGACAACCCGAACATGAAGATGGTGATGACCCCGCTGGCCCGCGACCGGCGCCCGTGGATCGGCATGAACGAGGAGCTGCTGCGCTGGTTCGATTACTGGCTGAAGGGCATCGATACCGGGATCATGGACGAGCCGCCGATCAAGCTTTTCGTCAATGGCGCGAACAAGTATCGCTATGCCGACCAATGGCCCCTGAAGGAGACGAAGTGGACGAAGCTCTATCTGGACAGCTGGGAAAAGCTGCGCTGGAACGAGTTCATCCCCGGCAGCAATGACGGGATCGAGCAGCCCGACGCCTTCCTGCAGATGCCGCTGAACCTGACAAGCAAGGTGCAGAAACTGCGCTATGTCAGCGATCCGCTGCCCGAGGACATGGAGGTCACGGGTCCGATCTCGTTCCATTTCTGGGCCGAGATCGATCAGGATGACGCGAACTGGATCATCTCGATCAAGGATCTGGGTCCCGACATCGCGGTCGAGCGCACCAAGAAGACCCATCCCGACTGGCCGAACCTGTTCGAGCAGGAGATCACCCGCGGCTGGCTCAAGGCGTCGCATCGCCATGTCGATCAGGAGCGGTCCCGCACCGGCCAGCCCTTCCATCCGCTGACCCGCAGCAAGCACCAGAAGGTGACGCCCGGCGAGGTGCTGAAATATGATGTCGAGATCATGCCGACCTCGACCCTGTTCCGGAAGGATCACCGGATCGTGGTCGAGATCTCGTCCATGGACGTCCCTTCGGGCGGGAACGGCATCAGCGCCAACCAGAGCCAGCCCTACCATGTCTGCTCCAGCAAGACGACCGTTCACAAGGTCTATCGCGGGCAGACCTATCCCTCGCATCTGCTGCTGCCGGTGATCCCCGACCCGATCAGCTAGAACGGTCGGCGGCATGCGGCGGCCATGCCCGTCGCGTGCCCTGCCGAGACGACCTTGGGCGCCGGTCTGACCGGAGCCGTCCCGATATGCATTGCTGGGAGGAGCGCGCATATGGAAAGGATCTTGCAGAAGACGAACGGGCAGGGCGGCGGCATGGGGAAACGGACATTCCTCAGGCTTTCCGCCGCAAGTCTGGGCCTTGCCGCCGCGGCGGATATCACCGGCGGCGCGCTGATGGCGGCCGAGCCGGAGGGGGAGGGCCTCGTCATCGCGCTCAGGCGGCTTGGCTTTCTGGTTCCCAATCCGCTGCGGGAAAGCGGCGGCTCGATGGAATATCTTCCGCTGATCTATGACCGGCTGGTCGCACCCGATCCCGACGGCAACCTGTCGAAGGAGAGGGGGATCGCCGAGGATTGGGACATGTCGCCCGACGGCAAGACCTGGACCTTCCACATCAGGCGCGGCGTCACGTTCCACGATGGCAGCGACGTTACCGCCGAGGATGCGAAATTCAGCATGGAGGCGGCGATCGGGCCCAACTCCCGCTCGTCCCGGGCGGCCGAGATGCGGGAATTGCTGGCCGGGATCGACGTCGTCGATCCTTATACGCTGGTCGTGCGCTGCAACCGGCCTTTCCTCGATCTGGCCGCGTTTTGTTCCAACCGGTCGGGCATCATCCTGCCGAAGGCCTATTACGAGACGGTCGGCGACGATGCCTTCACCGACCGTCCGATCGGCAGCGGTCCCTATCGCTTTTCATCCGTCGTGGTCGGATCGGAAATCCGGTTGGAAGCGATCGACCATCATTGGCGTGACGGCAAGCCGCGCTTCGGGTCGCTGAAGCTGCTGATGATCCCGGAGGAGGCGACCTCGATCGCGATGCTGACGACCGGGGCGGCCGATATCACCACTGTCGGGCGCGACAAGGTCGCCCAGATCGAGGGGGCGGGGCTGAAGACGATCCGCAAGACCAATGCCGCGATCATGAATTTCCGGCCGAACATGCAATGGACCTCGCCGGCATTCTCCGACATCCGCTTTCGAAAGGCGCTGAACCTCGCGATCGACAAGGCGGCGATCATGGCGACCGTGTTCGACGGTCAGGCGACGCCCACGACGACCTGGCCGGGCAGCGTCATCAGGGTCGCGGGAACCATCCCCGAGCTTGCCCCATACGGCTACGACCCGGCCGAGGCGCAACGGCTGATCCGCGAGGCGGGTTTCGAGGGCTACGAGTTCCGCGTCCCGAGCTATCAGCGCACGCTGGCGCCCGAGTTCCCGGTGCTGGTCGAGGCGGTCGTCGGCTATTGGCAGGCGGTCGGTCTCAGCCCGGTCATCTACAATACCGACTTCACCTCGTTCCAGGCGGATTGGCGGGCCGGCAAGGTCGAGGGGAACGTGATGGGGACCGACGGTGTCACCGATCCCAGCGCCTACGACATTCTCGACGCGATGAAGCTTTACCTGCATTCCTCGTCCGGCAGGACCATCATCCGGGACGCCGGGCTTGACGCAATGCTGGACGAGGCATCGGTGAGCCTCGATCAGGACCGGATCAACGAATTGCTCGGGCAGGTCTACCAGCGGATCTACGACCAGTATTACTTTGTGCCGATCTGCGAAATCAGCGAGATCATCGCCACCACGCCGCGGACGCCGGACTGGTCTCCGGGCCAGTTGAGCGAGGAGCACATGTTCTATGACCTGACCCGGCAGGGATAGGGGTCATGCGAAAGCTCACGGAAACGCGAGCGGATTGAGGACAAAAAATCAATAGTAATCGGGCGAAAGCTTATGTTGAGCGACATGATTTTTGCCCCAAGACTGGGCCTTGCCGACCGCCGGAGGGGAAGAGGACCGACGGGCAAGAACATGTGGTTGGAGGAGGAATGTGTGCCATGAATCTGAAATCTCTGTTCGGCATGACTGCAATGGCGGTCTTTGCAGCCACGGCCCTGCCGGGGGACACGCTTGCCCAGCAAGCCGCCCCGGAAGGCGAGATCATCACCCTCGGCGCCGGCTTCGGAAGCGAGATCCCGGTCCCGCGTCTGGCTCTCGGGCAGGCCAATGACTACACGCAGCTGCTTTATGACGCGCTGATCGGGGTCGCGCCCGATGGCAGCTTCGATCCCGCCCGGGGGCTGGCCGAGAAATGGGAAATGACGGATGAGCTGACCTGGACGTTCCATATCCGGCAGGGGGTCAAGTTCCATAACGGCGACGACCTGACCGCGAAGGATGTCGCCTTCAGCATCTGGCAGACGGCCGAGCCGGATTCGCGCAGCGGTTACGCCGACTATATCCGCGAGACGATCAAGAGCATCGACACCCCGGACGATTACACGGTGGTCGTGCATCTGAACAAACCCTCGATCTATCTCGACCGCTATTTCACCGGCTCGCTCGCCATGGTGATCCCCAGGGACTATTACGAGAAGGTCGGGCCGGACGAGTTCGCCAAGCATCCCGTCGGCAGCGGCCCCTATAAATGGCACTCGCAAAGCGCGGGGTCCTTCATCAAGCTGGAGGCCCTGCCGAACCATTGGCAGGTCGGCGTCCCGCGCTTCCAATACATGACCTTCCAGATCGTCCCCGAGGAAGCCACCCGCGTCGCCAAGCTGGAAACCGGCGAAGGCGACATCACCGAGATCAGCCGCTTTCGCGTCAAGGACCTGCAGGAAGAGGGCTTCAAGGTGCTGACCAAGCCCGGCGACACGCTGCTGAACATCCGCGGAGAGATGCAATGGACCAGCCCGGCCCTGAAGGACAAGCGGTTCCGTCAGGCGCTGGATCTGGCTATCGACAAGCAGGCCATCCTTGACGGCATCTTCGGCGGCATGGGTCGCCTCGCCGTCAGCTATCCGGGCAGCATCGTCGACACCTGCGCGCAGATCCCCGCGCTGGAGCCGCGCGGCTACGATCCCGAGGAGGCGGCGCGCCTGATCCAGGAGGCCGGGCTGTCGGGCTATACCTTCACCGTCCCGAACATGAACCGCGCGGGCGTCCCCGAGCTTGCGCAGGTGGTCGAGGTGGTCGTGGGCTACTGGCAGGCCATCGGCCTCAATCCGGTCATCCGCAACACCACCTACGAGGCCTACCGCTCGCAGAAGCGGAATGGCGATGTCGGAAACCATGTGGTCGTCATGGACAACAGCGCCGCTGAATCCTGCAAGAGCATCCTGCACGAATTGGCCGCGCGCTTCGATTCCGACTATGACTCCGGGGCAAATATCAAGGCCGAGGACCATCCCGAACTGGCCGCGATGTTCCGCGAGGCGCTGGAAACCACCGACGACAAGGTCGTCCAGGCGCGGGTCTCGGATATCTATCAGAACATCTATGACAACTGGTTCAGCACCGTCATCGCGGAGCTGGATCTTGCGGTCGCCACCAGCGCGAATGTGCCGGAATGGGATCTCGGCCGGGCCAAGACCGGCAACAACTATCGCGGGCTGGTGACCCGCCCCTGATTTCCCGGCTGATCGCCGGAACGCAAAACCAGTCTGGAGACTGAATATGGAAGAAAAGATCCACTTCTACAGCGATTGCCTGAAGATCGCCGGCACGTTTCGCGCGCCCGACAGTCGCAAGAAAGGCGAGCGCCTGCCCTGCATCATCGGCATCCATGGCGGGTCGGGCACGAGCACGGCCAATGCGCTGAAGATCATCGGCGGCGAGCTGAGCGAGGCGGGCTACTGCTTCCTGACCTTTCACCACCGCGGCTTCGGCGAGAGCGAGGGGATACGCGGCCGCAGCATCTGGCAGAACCGCTTCCGCGACATCGAGGATGCGATCACCTATGCCCAGCAGCGCCCCGAAGTCGATCCCGAGCGCATCGGCCTGATCGGGCTTTCCATCGGTGGCGCTTATGCCGTCTACACCGCAGGCGTGGACGAGCGCGTGAAATGCGCGGTCGAGGTCGGCGGCATGGGCGATGGCGAACGGCGCTTCAGGCTTCGCATGCCCTATTACGAATTCCTCGAACTTCAGGACCAGATCAAGGAGGACCGCATCCGCCGCGTGATGACCGGAGAGTCGAAGCGCCGGGCCTATCGCGGCAACGAATATCTCGGCCCGGAGCATGAGGAGCTGCGCAAGAAGTCCAAGGACAAGGAGACCTACAACAAGGAAGGTTACCCGCTCGAGAACACCGACAACCTGATGTCGTTCAGGCCGGAATCGGTGGTCCACCAGATCTCGCCCCGCGCCATCCTGTTCGTGAATGCCGAGCGCGATGCCATCGTTCCGGTGGACGAGGCGCGCAGCATGTATGCCAAGGCGGGCGAGCCGAAAAAGCTGATGGTCATTCCCGGCTCGGGTCATGGCGAGGTCTATCCGGCGAACAATCCCGAAGTCTTTGCCAGCATCATGCAGGAAAGCCTCGACTGGTATGCCCGCCACCTCTGACGGGTGAGGCCCATGCGCGGCGCATCCCGCCGCGCGGCATGACCTGGAGGGAGGAGTCAGGAGAATGCACCGTTTCATCATCCGGCGGGTTTTTCAGGCGCTGATCGCGCTGTTCCTGCTGTCGATCGCCATCTTCTTTACCAGCCGGCTGACCGGAAGCCCCTGCGATGTGATGCTGCCGCCCGAGGCGCGCGAGGCGGATTTCGCCCTTTGCGAGCAAAGCCTGAAACTCGACAGCCCGATCTGGATGCAATACCTCGCCTGGCTGGGCGGCGTGCTTCAGGGCGATTTCGGCCGGGCCTTCGTCACCGGGCAGCCGGTGATTGACCTGATCGCCGAGCGCCTGCCGAATTCCGCGAAGCTGGGCGTCGTCTCGGTGATCTTCACCACGCTCATCATGATCCCGATCGGGATCCTTGGCGCGGTGATCAAGGGAACGCGTTTCGACGTGGTACTGCGCACCGTCACCGCGGTCGGGCAGGCCTTGCCGACCTTCTGGCTCGGGATCCTGCTGATGTGGTTCTTCGCGGTCCACCTCAGATGGCTGCCGGTTTCAGGCATGGGAAGCTGGCAGAACTATGTCCTGCCGGTGGGCGCGATGGCCTGGACCACCATCGCCGCGCAGTCCCGGATGCTGCGCTCCAGCATGCTGGAGGTGATGGACAGCGAATTCGTCAAGCTGGCCCGGGTGAAGGGCGCCTCGGAATCCTCGGTTATCTTCAAGCACGCCTTCCGCAATGCGCTGATCCCGGTCACGACGATGGTGGGCATGCATTTCGGAAACATCATCACCGGCGCCATGATCGCCGAGGTGGTCTTCGCATGGCCCGGCATCGGGCGGCTGCTCTACGAAGGCATCAGCACGCGCGACTTCCCGCTGGTGCAGGCCTGCGTGCTGGTGGTCAGCGCGATCACCATCACCTTCAACCTGCTGGTCGATATCCTCTACGCCTACATCGATCCCCGTATCCGCTACGACTAGGCCACGCTGCCTCGCAGCCGGCGCATGCGAATGCGCAAGGAGACCCAGAATGTCACAATCCGTCGACGACCGTTCCATCCCTTACCGGCCACCGGGCCGGGGCAGGCGGGCGTTCAGCCTGCTTGCGGGGGCGCCTATCATTTCGCTGCTCATCATCGGCCTTTTCGTCCTTGCGGCCATCTTCGCGAATTTCCTGACACCCTATTCGCCGACGCAGCCCAACCTCGCGCTGCGCCTGCTGCCGCCGTTCTGGGTCAAGGGCGGGCAGCTCGCCCACCCCCTCGGCACCGACCTCTTGGGGCGCGACATGCTGACCCGGATCATGTATGGCGCGCGCGTCTCGCTGACCGTCGCGGTGGCGGTCATCCTCGTAGCCAAGACCATCGGCGTCGTGGTCGGGATCACGGCCGGCTATTTCGGCGGCTGGGTAGACGCGGCGCTGATGCGCCTTGCCGATGCCACGCTGGCCTTTCCGGGCATCCTCTTTGCCATCGTGCTGGTCGTCGCGCTGGGGGCGGGCCTCTGGAATGTGGTCCTCGCCATCAGCCTGCTTGACTGGGCGGGAACCTCGCGGGTGATTCGGGGCGAGGTGCTGTCGCTAAAGAACCGCGATTTTGTCGCGCAGGCCAAGGTCGCGGGCTGTTCGCCCCTGCGGATCATGGCGGTGCATCTGTTCCCGAACATCATCAATACGCTGATCGTGCTCAGCACGCTTCAGGTCGGCAGCGTGATCCTGGCCGAGGCCTCGCTCAGCTTTCTTGGCGCGGGCGTTCCGGCTCCGGCCCCTGCCTGGGGGCAAATGGTCTCGGGCGGTAAGGCATACCTGACCACGGCATGGTGGCTCGCCTTCTTTCCCGGCATGGCGATCGTGCTGGTGGTCCTTGCCTTCAACATGCTGGGCGACTGGCTGCGCGACGTCCTCGATCCCAAGATGCGGCAGGTGTGAGCATGACCAGACCCATTCTGGAGGTTAGGGATCTTCGCGCCCATCTGATGCTGCGGCGGGGCGCGGTCAAGGCGGTGGACGGGGTCAGCTTCGACCTGCATCCCGGCGAGACGCTGGGCATCGTGGGCGAATCCGGCTCGGGCAAGACGATGATGGGCCTTTCCCTGCTGCGGCTGCTGCCACGACCGGCCGGGCGCATCGTCGGCGGCAGCGTGATCTTCGACGGCGAGGATCTGCTGGCCAAGTCCGAGCGCGAGATGCGGGCCTATCGCGGCAGCCGGATCTCGATGCTGCTGCAGGATCCGATGACTTCGCTGAACCCGGTATTTCGCATCGGCAATCAGGTGGCCGAGCCGCTGACCATCCATCAGAATCTGGCCGGGCGCGGCTTGCGCGACAAGGTCAGGGAGCTTTTGCGCCTTGTCCGCATTCCCGCGCCCGAAGCGCGCATGTCCGACTATCCCCACCAGATGAGCGGGGGCATGCGCCAGCGCGTCGTCGGCGCGATAGGTCTCGCCTGCCAGCCGCAGGTCTTGATCGCGGACGAACCGACCACCGCGCTCGACGTGACGATCCAGTCGCAATACCTGCGCCTCCTGAAGGAGATTCAGCAGGAAACCGGGGTCGCCATCATCTTCATCACCCATGACCTCGGCGTCGTGGCGCGGATGTGCCACCGGGTCGCCGTGATGTATGCCGGTCGCATCGTCGAGATCGCGCCGGTGCGCGACCTGTTCAACAACCCTCAGCATCCCTACACGGTGGCGCTGCTCAGGTCGCTGCCGAAGCTCGAGGAACGGGCCGAGACACTCTATGCGATCGGGGGGCAACCGCCGTCGCTGATGAACCTTCCCAAGGGTTGCGCATTCACCGCGCGCTGCGGCCTCGCCAATGCCCGCTGCCGGGAGGCTTACCCGCCGCAGATCGACATTGCCCGTGGGCATATGGCGCGTTGCTGGCGAACGGAGGAAAAGGCCCATGTCTGACGTCATCCTTGAGGCCCGTGAGATCAGGAAGCATTTCCCCGTCAGTCGCGGCGGTCTGGTCGCGCCGCAAAAGGGCGTGCTGAAGGCGGTGGACGGCGTCTCGTTCTCGATCGCCGAGGGCGAGACGCTGGGGCTGGTGGGCGAATCCGGCTGCGGGAAAAGCACGACCTCGAAACTGATCCTGCTGCTTGAGGCCCTGTCGGACGGCGCGATCAGTTTTCGCGGCAAGGACGTGACCCAATTCACCTCCGAGGACCGCCGGGCCTATCGCCGCGCGGTCCAGGCCGTCTTTCAGGACCCCTACAGCTCGCTCAGCCCGCGGATGCGGATCGGCGACATCGTGGGCGAGCCGGTTCGCGTCAACACGCGGGTCCGGGGCGCGGAACTGAAGGGGCGGGTCAGGAAGGTTCTGAACGACGTGGGACTGAGCGATCCCTCGGTCTCCGCGAACTATCCGCATGAATTCAGCGGTGGCCAGCGCCAGCGGATCGCGATCGCGCGCGCGCTGGCACTGGAGCCCGACATGATCGTGCTGGACGAGCCGGTCTCGGCGCTGGACGTATCGATCCGGGCGCAGATCATGAACCTGCTGAAGGAATTGCAGCAGAGCCGGGGCGTCGCCTATCTGCTGATCGCCCACGACCTTGCGGTCGTGCGCCACATGAGCAACCGGATCGGCGTCATGTATCTTGGCAAGCTGGTCGAGATCGCGGAAAGTGACGAGCTTTCGCTGCATCCGCTGCATCCCTATACGCAGGCGCTCTATTCGGCGGCGCTGCCCTCGCACCCGGATATCCCGACAAGCGAGATCATCCTGACCGGCGAGGTTCCAAGCCCGCTCGACCCGCCGTCGGGTTGTCCGTTCCGCACGCGCTGCGCCCATGCCATGCCGGTCTGCGCCGAAGTTCCGCCGCCCCTGCGCGAGGCCGCGTCCGGCCATTGCGTCGCCTGCCACCTCTATGCAAGTCCGAACTGAGCACTGCCCGGAGAAATCTGCCTCATCATGCTGAAAGCCGCGTTTGCCGCACTGAAACACCGCAACTACCGCCTGCTGTGGATCGGGACGCTGCTTTCAAATACCGGAGACCGCATCGACCAGCTGGCGCTGAACTGGCTGGTCTATGACATGACCGGATCGGCCTATTACCTCGCCCTCGTCAACCTGTGCCGGGGCATACCCATGGTGCTGTTCACGCTGCTCGGCGGCGCCTTTGCCGACCGGACCGAGCGGCGCGCGATGATGCTGGTCACGCAAAGCTGCGCGATGGTGCTGGCGCTGCTGCTGGCAGGCATCGTCGCCACGGGATCCTCGAACATCTGGGCCGTGCTGCTGGTGGCGGCGGGTCGGGGCGCGGTCGTCGCCTTCAACATGCCGACCCGCCATTCGATGATCGGCGAGCTTGTCCCGCGCGAGGACATGGCGAATGCGGTCGCGCTGAACTCGCTGACCATGAACATGACCAAGATCGTCGGTCCCGCGCTCGCGGGTCTCATCATCAGCACGCTCGGCACGCTCGCCTGTTTCCTGATCAACGCGGTCAGCTTCGTCTTTGTCCTGGCGACGCTGGTGGCCATGCGCTTTCCGCCGGCGGTCGTCGATCCCGCCGCCGCGCCGCGCCGCAACATCTGGCGCAGCATTCTGGAAGGTTTCGCCTATATCCGGCAGGACAGGACGGTCATGACGCTTCTGCTGATCGCCATGGTCCCCACCTTTTTCGGGCAGTCCTTCGTGACACTGCTGGTCGTCTTCGTGCAGGAGGTGTTTTTCGTCGGTCCCGAGGGGCTGGGCCTGCTCACCTCCTGCGTCGCGGTCGGCTCGGTCCTTGGCGCCTTCGCGATGGCCGCCCGGTCGCGCCGCCTGATCCGGGGCGTCACGATGATGCGCTGGCTGCTTGCCTTCGGCGCGGCGCTGCTGGCTTTCGGCTACAACACCTCGTTCCCGATCGCGCCCTTGATCCTTGCGGTGGCGGGGATGGCGCAGGTCACCTATTCGGCCACGAACAACACCCTGCTGCAACTGCGCCTGCCCGATCAGTTGCGCGGGCGGGTCATGTCGATCATGCTGCTGAACCGCGCGCTGGTCCCGCTCGGCGGCGCGACCGCGGCCACGCTGTCCCAGCATTTCGGCCCCGGTCCGGTCATGATCGGCTTCGGAGGGCTGATCATCGTCTTTGCGGGCCTGATCCTGCTCTTCTACCCCCCGATCGGCCGGATCACCGGCTAGGCATCGGCCCTGCCGCCATTTGTGCAAAAAGTTCAGAAGTGCTTCGACCATTTGGAACGCCGGACGCAGGAAAGACCGGTCTAGACTGACCGGACAGCGCCAGAGTCGCCCCGTCGCGACCCCCGCGCCAAGAGAGGACCGAAGTCCTGATGCGGCCAACCGGGAAGAGGAGCCCGGCCCGCATCCCGCCAAAAGGCAAAGGGAGGAAAGACATGCACTATTCCTGGAAGGCCGGATTGCTTGCCGGCGTGCTCGCCACGCAAGCTTCCTTCGCGACGATGGCGGCCGCCGAGACCGCCGAAGAATTTTACGACAGGCACGACATCACCCTGATCGTCGGTGCGGCGGCAGGGGGCGGGGCGGATTTCTATGCCCGCCAGTTCGTGCCCATGCTGGAAAAGCACATTCCCGGTCATCCCCGGATCATCGTGCAGAACCTGCCGGGGGCAAGCGGAATGACCGCGGCGATCCAGTTGCAGAACTCGGCGCCGCGCGACGGCACGGTCATCGCCATGCTGCAGCGCAACAACCTCTACCTGCCGCTGGTTTCGCAGGTCTCGGTCGAGTTCGACCCGCGCGAGGTGAACTGGCTGGGCAGCCTCAACAAGGAAATCTACACCGTCGCCGTGATGTCGGATTCCGAGGCCAAGACGGCCGATGACCTGTTCAAGGTCGCGGTGCCGACCGGGGCCACTTCCTATGCGAACGAGAACCGGGTGATCCCGGCCCTGATGAACCAGTATTACGGCACCAAGTTCGAGATCATCACCGGCTATGAGGGCGCGGACGCCATGACCCTCGCGCTTGAGCGGGGCGAGATCGAGGCCCGGATGCTGCCGGTCGACAACCTTCTGGGCTATGGCAACGAAGCCCCCTGGTTCAAGGAGGGCCGGATCAAGGTCCTGATGCAGACCGCCGTGAACCCCAGCTCGCAGATCCCGGATGCACCGAACCTGCTGGACTTCACCAAGGACCCCGAGATCAAGGCCCTGACCGAATTCGTGCTGCTGCCGATGGAGGCGGGGCGTCCCTTTGCCGCCCCCCCGGACGTGCCCGCGGAACGGCTTGAGGCGCTGCAAAAGGCCTTTGTCGATGCGGCGGGCGATCCCGAATATGTCGCCCAGATGGAGAAGATCGCGAATACGCCGACGCCCATATCGGGGCCCGACGTGACGAAGATCGTCGAGCAACTCTATGGCGCGTCCGATACCGTTCTGAACAGCGCCCGGGCGCTGGTGAACCCGCCGAGCTGACCAGCCGGCCCGTCCGTGGGCTACCCCTCGGACGGCCGTCGCGTCACCGCAACCCGGAGCAATCCCATGAGATTTTCGAAGGCCCTGATTCTGGCCGCTGTCACCACCTGGCTTGGCCCCGCCTGGACGGCGACGGCGCAAACTGTCGAGGAATTCTATGCCCGCACGCCCCTGACCATCGTGGTCAGCGCCGCGGCGGGCGGAGGGTCCGACAACTGGGTTCGCCAGTTCGCGCCCTTCCTGCAAAAGCACCTGGAAGGCAATCCCCGGATCGTCGTCACCAACAATCCCGGCGCCAGCGGCATGACCGCCGCCATCCGGCTGCAGACGAATACCCCGGCCGATGGCAGCGTGATCGCGCTGCTGCAACGCAACAACCTCTATTTTCCGCTGGTCTCGGATGTCGAGATGGAATTCGACCCGTCGAAGGTCAACTGGGTCGGCAGCCTGAACAGGGAAAGCTATGGCGTCCTCGTCGGGCCGAATGCCGGGATCAAGAGCCATGAGGACCTGTTCAAGAAGCCGCTGAAGATCAGCGCCACCTCGTTTGCGAACGAGAACCGGGTGATGCCGGCGATGATGAACCAGTATTACGGCACCAAGTTCGAGATCGTGCAGGGCTATGACGGCTCGCCCGCGATGAGCCTTGCCCTTGAACGCGGCGAGGTGGACGGGCGTCTGGTTTCCCTAGACTTCCTGATGGCATTCGCGCCGGAAAAGCCGTGGCTTGCGGATGGGCGGGCGGCGATGGTCCTGACCACCGCCATGCAGCGCAGCGAGGATTTCCCCGAGGTGCCCACCATCCTCGAACTGACGGAAGATCCCGAACTCAAGGCATTGAGCGAGTTCATGATGTTGCCGATGGAGGCGGGTCTTCCCTTCGCCGCCCCGCCGGACATTCCCGAGGATCGCCTTGCCGCCTTGCGCAAGGCGTTCATGGCGGCCGCGACCGATCCCGAATATCTGGCCGCCGCCAAGGCGCAGGGATCGCAACCGAAGCCGATCACCGGCGAGGAGGTCGCAAGGATCGTGGACCGGCTTTACGCCACCGACGCGGCGACGCTGGCCAAGGTCCGGGCGCTGATCAACCCACCCAAATGAACGGCCGCGCTGTCGGGTCCGTCGCGACCCGAGAGCCGCCTTTCCGAAAGGATCGCCATGCAAAGCGACACTGACTTCGCGTCGGAGCCGGGGCCCGTCACCACTTTGGCCGAGGGCAAGGCCTATGCGCTGCACAACGTCATCGTGCTGGATGGCCGCGTCGGCCATTATCCGATCAGCGCCCGCGGCTATGCGCCCTGCAACTGCTACCTGCTGAAGGAGCCGGACGCGGCGCTGCTTCTGGATACCGGTTTCGGGATTCACCGCGATGCGATGATCGCGCAGATCGGCGGGCTGCTTGATCCGGGCACCGCGCTGTCGATGAGCGTGATGCGGCTCAACGACTATCTCTCGGTCGGCAACGCGGTTCCGATCGCGCGCCGCTTCGGCATCCGCAAGCTCTACGCGACGATCCAGACCGCCGCCGGGTCGCTGGATTTCGAATCCCGCAACGCCGCCGAGGCAGAGGCGAACCGCGCCTTGATGCCGGTCGAGCAGATCACCGGCAACGAATGGATCAACCTTGGGCAGCAGGGCAGGCGGATCAAGTTCAACCAGTCGCCGCTGCGCCTGATCAACACGCGCTGGATCTATGACCCGCTGTCGCGCGCCCTCTTCTCGTCGGACATGTTCGCCCATAGCTGGTCCGCGACGCCCCGCGACGACTGGACGCTGACCGCCGCGACCGACACCACGACCGAGGCGGGCGTGCGCCGCTTCATGCTCAGCACGCGCTATTGGTGGCTGGAGGGCGCCCGGACGGACGAACTTCGCCGCGAGCTGGCGCGCATCTTCGACAGCTACCCGATCGAGACCATCGCGCCGGGCTATGGCTTCATCCTGAAAGGCCCGGAGATCGTCGAGCGGCACTACCGCATGCTCGACGAGGTGTTGCGCAAGCTGGACCAGAGCCGCACGCCCCCCCGCTATGTCGCCCATAACGAGGACCACTATGTCTGAAGGAATCCGTCGATGAGCAGCCTTCCGCGCGAGATCGCGCCCGGCGTCTTCTGGATCGGCGATTGCCAGATCCAGCGCGTCCGCGGCAAGGTCTATCATGGCTACAACGCCGCCTTCATCGTCTGCGGCGAGGATGCGTCCTGCCTGATCGAGACCGGTGCACCCAAGGACTATCCCGTTCTGTCGCGCCATATCGACGCGGTGCTGGGCGATGGCCGCCGCCCGCCCCTGAAGCACCTGTTCCTGACCCATCAGGAGACGCCCCATGCCGGCAGCCTCGGCCGCCTGCTGGACCGCTTCCCCGAGATGGTGCTGCATGGCGATGTCAGCGATTATCACCTGGCCTTCCCGGAACATGCCGGGCGGTTGCACCACATGACCGTGGGGGAGGAGATCGACCTGGGCGGCCGCCGCCTCGTCACGCTGGATTCGGTCATCCGCGACCTGCGCTCGACCCTCTGGCTGTTCGATCCCGCCCACAAGGTCCTCTTTCCGGGGGACGGGCTGGCCTACAGCCATTTCCATACCGAAGGGCATTGCGGGTTGATGGCCGAGGAATGCGAGAACCTGGACCTGAAGGATGTCTCGGCCGTCTATGCCGAGCGGGCGCTGTTCTGGACCAAGTTCGTAGACATGAACATCTATATCCGCGAGTTCCAGCGCATGGTGGACAGGCTTGGCGTCCGCGTCATCGCGCCGACCCATGGCCTGCCGGTCGGCGACATCCCCCGCACCTTGCCCGCGGTGATGGAGGGCCTGCTGTTTGGCGCCGAGGCCAAGATGACCGCGCATGGGGATCTGCTGCAGGTCTCCGCCGCAGGGCAGGGGTCGTCATGAGCCGGACCGAACCGATGACGCCCCTGAACCCTTCGGGCGCGCCGTTCCATAGGGCGAAATTCGGCGAGATCGAAATCTGCACGGTATTCGAAGGCAGCGCCGCCCGCCCGATCAGCCCGGATTTCTTTCGCAATGTCGCGTTGGGCGAGGTGCAGGATGCACTGAAGGCGGGGGGCTTCGCACGCGACGCCATCCCGAACAGCTATACCGTCACGATTGCCCGGATCGGCGGGCGGCTGGTGATGTTCGACACGGGCTTTGGCGAACATGCCGGCCCGCAGGGTGGTTGGCTGCGCCGGAACATGCAGGCGGCGGGAATCGCGCCCGCCGACCTCTCGGCCATCGTCATCACCCATTATCACCCCGACCACATCCACGGGCTGATGACGAAATCTCTGGAACAGGTCTATCCCGACCTGCCGATCCACGTGCCCGCCGCCGAGCATGACTTCTGGTCCGACCCGGCAAACGAGACGCGGATGCCGCCGTCGCGGCTGGCGCTGGCGCGGCGGGTGCGGGCGACCATGGCGGGCTGGCCGAACCTTGTGCCCTATGCCGACGGGGACGAGGTCCTGCCGGGCATCCGCGCCGTGGCGAGCCCCGGCCATTCGGCGGGGCACAGCAGCCTCTTGCTGGGTTCCGGCAACCATCAGGTCATGGTGCTGGGCGACGTGACCAATATCCCCAGCTTCAACATGCGCCATCCGGGCTGGCACCTCGCGGCGGATGACGACCCGCAGCTTGCCGAGGCGACGCGCCGAAGCATGCTTGCCCGGCTGGCGGCCGAACGCATCCCCTGCACCGGCTATCATTGGGGAATGCCCGGCATCGGCCATGTCTCCGCCTGCGGCGATGGCGGCTATCAACTGGAAGTCGGCGCCATGGACTAGCTTTCTCCGACCCGATGCGTGGGCGGGGGCAAGGCTCCGTCGCCCGGAATGAAACAAGGCTTCTTGCGCCATGTTCACCCCATGGGAGGGGAAAGATGGAAGCGGTTGATTTCAGTGTAATCGACGCGGCGTTTCACGCCATGTCGATGGTGTTCATGCCGGACCGGCTGATGTTTCTGGTCCTTGGCGTGGTGATCGGGCTGGCCATCGGCCTCGTGCCGGGCATCGGCGGGCTCACGGGCTTCGCGATCCTCGTGCCCTTCACCTATACGATGGACCCGGTCGCGGCGATGGGGATGCTGCTGGGGATGCAGGCCGTCACCACCACCTCGGATTCGCTGCCCGCCGTGTTGCTGGGCGTGCCCGGCACGCAAAGCGCGCAGGCCCTGTGTCTCGACGGCCATGCCCTGGCCAAGAAGGGGCAGGCGGCGCGCGCATTGGCGGCGGGCTATACCTCATCCCTGCTCGGCGGGCTTGTGGGCGCGCTCATCCTCGCCTTCACGATCCCGGTGGTCCGGCCCTTCGTGCTGGCGATCGGGACGCCCGAGCTGCTGGCGATCACGGCGCTTGCGCTGGCGATGGTGGCCTCGCTGTCCGGTTCCGCGCCGCTCCGGGGCGTTTCCATCGCCTGCCTCGGCATCATGATCTCGATGATCGGGATCGATGCGCAGACCGCGCAGCGCCGCTGGACCGGCGAATGGGTCTATCTGTGGGACGGCGTGCCGATGATCCCGGTGATGCTGGGCCTTTTTGCCCTGCCGGAGCTTTGCGACCTCGCCATCGCCCGCAAGAAACCCGAGGACATCATCCAGTTCGACCCGCGCGAGGGCCGGCGGCAGGGCATTCTCGATGCCTTCCGCAACTGGTTCCTGATCGTGCGCTCCAGCTCCATCGCGGTGGTGCTGGGGGCGATTCCGGGCATCGCGGCCATCGAATGGATCGTCTATGGCCATGCGATGAAGACCGAGAAGGGGGCCTCCGAGACCTTCACCAAGGGCGATATCCGCGGCGTGATCGCCCCCGAGGCGGCGGCGAATGCCGATAACAGCGGCACGCTGGGCACCACGCTGGTCTTCGGCATCCCTGTCAGCGCGGCGATGGCGATCTTCATGGGGGCGATGATGGTGCATGGCATCATTCCCGGCCCCGACATGCTGACGCGAAACCTCGACATCACCTATTCGATGGTCTGGAGCCTCGTCCTCGCCAATGTCATCGCCACGCTGATCTGCATCTCGATGAGCGCGTCGCTGGCGCGGATCGCGACGCTGCGCCATACGCTGCTGCTGCCCGCGATCCTCGTCATCGTCTATATCGGCGCCTTCCAGGCCTCGCGCGACTGGGGCGACATGCTGGTGCTGCTGGTCGCGGGCCTCGTCGGCTGGACGATGAAGCGGCTTGGCTGGCCACGGCCACCGCTGGTGCTGGGGCTGGTGCTTGGGGCGCTGCTGGAACGCTATCTCGCGATCTCGATCATGCGCTATGGCGCCGACTGGATGATGCGGCCGGGCGTGATCATCATTCTGGGCGTCGCCGCGTTGATGCTGGTCCAGCCGCTGTTCTACGAAATCCGGCATTCGGGCCTGAGGGGGATGATCCCCTCCGGGCGACCGCATTTCCACGCCACGGACATGTTCTATGTCGTCCTGATCGCGGTTGCCGGCTTCATGATGTATGAGGCCTCGTTCTGGCCGCTGGCCGCGCGCGCCGGTCCCGAGATGGTCGGAACCGTGCTGCTTGCCGCCGCGGGGATAAGCTTCGTCCATTGCATCACCATGCGCGGGCGCGTCGCAGCCGGAGGCGCCGGGCGCGCCGCGCGGGGGATCTACATGGACCTCGCCTCGGACACGAACGGTCTTTCGACGCGGACGGTGATGGCGCGGGGTCTGCAATTCTTCGGCTGGTTCGTCCTGTTCATGGCGCTGATGGCGATGGTCGGGCTGATCCCGACGATTCCGATCTTCATCATCATCTACGTGCGGACGCAGGGGCGCGAACCGTGGCGGCTTACGCTGCTTTATGCGGCCACCGTGACGCTGTTCGTCTATATCGTCTTTGACCAGTTGATCCATGTCTACTGGCCTGCCACGCTGCTCGGCACGCTGTTTCCCGCGCTGCGCGGCTATGTTCCCTCGATCTAGGATGAACCATGACAGAGGCCACTGAGCCACTGACACCGACAGGGCGGCTTCGCGTCGCCCTGAACTTCGGCAACCACCTGCTGGCGCGGCCGGGCGAGCCGCCAAACGGACTGACGGTCGAGATGGCGTATGAGCTTGCCGCCGCGCTTGGGGTCGAAGTCGCGTTCACCGGCTATGACAAGGCGGCCGACGTGTTCGAGGCGGCGGGTCGCGACGTCTGGGACATCTGCTTTCTCGCGAATGATCCGGTCCGCGCGGCGCAGTTGGCCTTCACCCGCCCCTATGTGGCGCTGGAGGGATGCTTCCTCACCCGCTCCGACGCCGACGCCCGGTCGGCGTCGGAGGTGATCGCGCAAGGCTTGCCCATCGCGACGGCGCGGGGCAGCGCCTATTCGCTGGGCCTGATGCGCGTGGCGGGGGCGGGTCAGATCCGTGTCTACGATGACGGAGCCGCAGCGCGGGCCGCGTTCGAACGGGGCGAGGCCGACAGCCTCGCCGGGATCAGGCAACGGCTGGAGGAGATGGCCTCGGCCCAACCCGAAGGATTGCGGGTGCTTGAGCCGCCATTCGTCGAGATCCGTCAGGCGATCGGCACCGCGACCGGCAGACCGGCCGCGGCGCGGTTTCTCGATACCTGGCTGGCGGGGCTGATCACCTCGGGCCGGCTTGCCGCGATGGCCGCGCCCTGGGGCCTCGCCGAGGCGATCCCGAACGAGGCGGGGGCGCGTTAGCGCCCCTGTCGAAGCAGCGCCAGCCCGGAAAAGACCAGCATCACCGCGCCGCTTGTCAACACGGGAAGCGTAAGACCCAGACGGTCCGCGGCGGCGCCGACCGCGAGGGCGCCGAACAGCGGGCTGCCGCGTGAGAGCAGGGCGAAGATGCTGACCGCACGACCGCGCATCCGGTCCGAGACCGTCATCTGGATATAGGTCTGCGTCATGATCATGCCGCGCGTCATGAAGCAGCCAAGCACCGCCATCGCGCAGACCGCCGGCACCGCCGCAGTGCTGAAGGCAAGGACGCAGACCGCCAGCGAGGCGATCACCCAGCAAAGCTTGATCTTTGGGACCAGCCAGGAGGGGTCTGCGCCGGGGTTCACCGTCAGCCCGGACAGCACCGCCCCCGCCGCCATCGTCGAGGACATGACGGCGACGCCGATCGCGGAGACCTCGAAGCCGCGCGCGGCGAAGGCGGGCACCAGCTCGACCATCGAGCGCAGGAAGACGCCCGACATCAGCAGGAAGACAAGAACTTCCGGCATGACCGGGATCCGCCAGAGATAGACCACGCCATCGCGGATCTCGGACAGGATCGAGCCGGAGGGGCGCGGGGCGCGCTGCTCCTGCGGGTCGGGGACGATCAGGAAACAGGCCAGGAAAACCATTTGCATCGCGGCACAGAGGAAGAACACCGCACTGATGCCGAAGTAATAGATCAGCCATCCGCCCATCGCCGGGCCGATCAGCCGGGCCATGTTGACCGTCACCGCGCCGACCGCGACCGCCCGCCCCGAATCCTCGCGCGGGACGAGGCTTTGCAGCAGCGCCAGTCGGGCAGGGTGGCTCAGCGCGATCGAGATGCCCTGAAGAAGGACCAGCACCAATATCGCCCGTGGCCCGAGCATCCCTGCCAGTTCGAGCCCGCCGAACACCAGCGCGGCAACGGTCGTGACGCCGTAGCACCCGCGCACCAGCCGGTAGCGGTTGACCCGGTCGGCGATGGCCCCCCCGACAAGGCCGATCAGCGTGGCGGGAAGCAGGTCCGCCGCCGAAAGGAAGCCCAGCCACAGGGTCGAGCGGGTCAGTTCCCAGACCAGCCATGCCAGCGCCACGCGCTGCATCCATTGCCCGGTCAGCGCCATCAGCCCGCCGCCCACGAAGACGGCATAGTCGCGATGCCGCAGCACCTGAAGCGATCCGAACCGTGCCGCAGCGGGCGAGGACGACCTCATGGCGCGCCGTATCCGACGATGCCCTTGATCTCGAGGAAATCCTCCAGCCCGAACTCGCCCCATTCCCGGCCGAGGCCGGATTGCTTGAAGCCGCCGAAGGGCGCACCCGGATCGCGCGCAGGGTAGTTGACATGGACGGTCCCGGCGCGGATTTGCCCGGCCACGCGGCGCGCCTCCTCGCCGTCGCGGCCCGCCACATATCCGGCAAGGCCATAGATCGTGTCATTGGCGATGCGGACCGCGTCCTCTACATCCTCATATGCCAGAAGGGTCAGGACCGGGCCAAAGACCTCCTCGCGCGCGATGGCCATGTCCGGGTGGGCGATCAGGATGGTGGGGCGCGCATGGTAGCCGTGATCGAGGCCCGGCGGCCGCCCGGTGCCCCCCGCGACCACCTCCGCCCCCTCGGCGATGGCGGCAGAAATCATGTCCTGCACCTTCAGGAATTGCGCCCGATTGGCCAAGGGACCGATCGCACCGGGGCGCGACGGATCGCCGACGGCAATCCCCTCGGCCGCCTCGCGGGCAAGCGCGCGCACCTCGTCCAGCCGGTCGCGCGGCACCAGCATGCGCGTCGGGGCATTGCAGGACTGGCCGCCATTGGCCATGCAGCGCGCGACGCCCTTGGCCACGGCATCGCGCAGATCGACATCGGGCAGCAGGATATTCGCGCTCTTGCCGCCCAGTTCCAGCGTCACGCGCTTCACCGTGTCGGCGGCGGCCTTCTGGACCAGCACGCCCGCGCGGGTCGAGCCGGTGAATGAGATCATGTCGACGCCCGGATGGGTCGCAAGCGCCGCGCCGACACCCGGCCCGTCGCCATTGACGAGGTTGAAGACCCCGGCGGGCACTCCCGCCTCGTCCATGATCTCGGCCAGAAGGGCCGCGCTCAGCGGGGCAAGCTCGCTCGGCTTCAGGATCATGGTGCAGCCCGCGGCGAGGGCGGGGGCGATATTGCACAGTGTCTGGTTCAGGGGCCAGTTCCATGGCGTGATCATTCCCACCACGCCGATGGCTTCCTTGGTGATCAGCGTTGTTCCCTGCATCCGCTGCCATTCGAAGCGGTCCAGCACGCGCAGGATTTCCTCCAGATGGGAAATGCCGCCGGGAACATGCACCTCGCCCGCGAAGGGCAGCGGTGCGCCCATTTCCTGCGATATGGCGGCGGCTAGGTCAGCCGCGCGCGCAAGGCAGCCGTCGCGCACCCGCCGGATCAGCGCCGCCCGCTCGAGGATGGGCAGGGCCGAAAATGCCGGGAAGGCGGCGCGGGCAGCGGCGACCGCCTTGCCCACGTCGGCGGCCGAGCCGAGGGCGACCTGTGCGACCCTGCGCCCGGTCGCGGGATCGACGACATCCGCCAACGCTGCGCCGGGCTCGGGCAAAACCCATTCGCCGCCGATATAGAACCGATCGAGGCCTCGCATGTCAGACCAGCTTCTTGCGGCGGCGGCGTCCGGGCCGGTCGCCGGGATATTTCAGCCCGCTTGCCGTCACCCCCATGTCGACCATGGCCTTCGCCATCGAGATCGCGCATTTGTAGCCATGCAGCACCGGCACCTCCCAGCCCATCTCGTCCAGCCGCGACTGGATGAAGGGTTGCAGCCAGAAGAGGCCCGAGCAGCTCATGAAGATGACCTCCGCGCCGTCTTCCTCGATAGCGGCGACGGCCTGCTCGACCGCTTCCTCGACGGCCTCTGAACGCTCGCCGGCGCGGGCCTTGGCGCGTTCCTCATGCAATGGCCGGCCCGAGGGGCAGCCGGGGCGGTCATGGGGGAAGTAGATCAGGCGGATCGAGGCGCAGCGCCGGTCCATCCGGTGTTGCAGGATCAGGTTGGCGTAATAGCTGCTGTGGCTTTCGGCGAGGTCGATGACCCCGAACCTGCTGCCCAGCATCGTCGCGACATGCATCTGCGACCATGCGCAGGACGAAACCGGGATGCCATAGGGCCGGGCGATCTCGCAGGCTTCGTGAAAGCCCGGCTCGCCCCCGCCCAGAAGGACGATGGCGTTGTATTTTCCGCTCTCGCAGGCCTCGCGCACGATGGGCAGGCGCGCCAGACCGGAATGCATGAACTCCTGCCGGTTCTCGACCGGCCAGTTGCCATAGGTGGTCAGCGCGCCGCCATGCACCTCCCAGTCGACCCCCTCCAGCATCGGGGCGAGGATGGGATAGTCCATCACGGTCTGCTCCTTCGGACCGTCGAGCTTGCGATGCAGATAGGGGCTGTCCGCCGGGAGCCGGAAACCCTGGATCAGCAGGAAGCGGTAGCGCGAGGGCGTGGCGGTCATGTTCGTTCCCTTGTCCGTCATTTCGCGGTCAATCCGCCGTCCACGACCAGCACGTGGCCGGTGACGAAGTCCGCGCCGGCCAGATAGGAGACGGCATCCGCCACATCCTCGGGTTCGCCGAAACGGCCCAGCGGGAAGCGCGCCATCAACGCGTCGCGCTTGGCCGGATCGGAGAGGCCCTTGCGCGTCGGCGTCACGGTCGAGCCCGGCGCAACCGCGCTGACGCGAATGCCGTGGCCCGCCCATTCGATCGCCAGCATCCGCGTCATATGCCCGACGCCCGCCTTCGCGATGCCGTAGGTCGAGCTTTCCGGAACGCCGTGCAGGCCGTGGGTCGAGGCGATCGAGATGATGGCGCCGGGCCGCCCCGCCGCGATGAGCCGGGCCGCGAATTCGCGCGACATCACGAAGGTGCCGGCGAGGTTGATATCCATCACCCGGTTGAACTCCTCGCGCCCGACCTCCAGCGCGGGCTTGCGGAAGGGGATGCCGGCATTGTTGACCAGCAGGTCGATCCGTCCGAACCGTGCCAGCGCCGCGTCGATGCCCGCCGCGATGCTGGCATCGTCGCGCAGATCCAGCGCCGTGGTCAGAACCTGGCGGCCGAGCGCCCGGATCTGGGCAGCGGTTTCCTCCAGCATCGCTGTCTCGAGGTCGAAAAGCGCGAGGTCATAGCCATCCCGCGCCAGCCGCAGCGCCGCCGCCGCGCCGATCCCGTAGGATGCGCCCGTCACCAGCGCGACCGGCGCCGATCCTTTTCCGTCTTCCGTCATGCAACTCCCCTTTGCATATCGCCATGCGGCGCACCGGCCCGAAAACCGCCGAACTGGCCCGCGAAGAACACCAGCGGATCGCCGTCGCCGCGCAGGCAGGTAGTGACTTCACCGATCAGGATCTCGTGGTCGCCGCTGCTCACGACATTGCCCAACCGGCAGATGACCGTGGCCAGCGCGCCATCGACCAGCGGAACGCCTGAGGCATCATCGGTGCAGGACGTCGCGTTGAAGCGCGCGGCATCGCGCCCGACAAAGCTTCTGGCGGCCGCGGTCTGGTCATGGGCCAGCAGGCTGACGGCGAAATTGCCGCTGTTCTTGATCGCCTCGCCCGTCGGGCTGCCGTGATTGATGCAGACCAGAATCTGCGCCGGATCGAGGGAAACCGAGGTCAACGAGTTGATGGTCATCCCGAAGCGCCGGCCGTCATGGGCGGTGGTCAGGATCGCGACCCCGGTCGCGAAGCAGGACATGGTCTGGCGGAACTGGGCCGGATCGGTGACTTGGGCCATCGTCTTTCTCCGTTTCGAGAGGGTGGCTTCCTGACCAGAATGGCACCGCAAGGGCCGAGCGATAATATCTTCAATGATCAAATCATTCGTTCCTGAAATTCCGAAATTACAGGATGACTTCGATCAGGTTCGGTCCGGGTTCGGTCAACCGGCGCTGCAAGGCGGCGATCAGCCCCTCGCAATCGGTGACGCTTTCGGCGGGAACGCCCATGCTTTTCGACATGCCCACGAAATCCAGCGTCGGATTGTCGATCGAGAGCATGGCGCGCGCCTTCTCGCCCGGCTCGCCCGCGCCCACGCCGGCAAATTCCTGCCGCAGGATCTGATAGGCGCGGTTGGCGAAGATGATCGCAGTGATGTCCAGCCCCTCGCGCGCCTGCGTCCACAGGGTCTGGGGCATATACATCGCGCAGCCGTCGCCGGAGAGGCTGATGACCCGCCGGTCGGGGCAGGCGATCGCCGCGCCGGTCGCGACCGGCATCCCGAAGCCGATCGATCCGCCCATGTTCTGCAGCCAGTCATGCGGTCGGGCGCCTGCGGTCAGCGCGAAACTCTCGCGCCCGGTGGTGACGGATTCGTCGACCACGATGGCATTTTCCGGGATGAGGGCACCCAGAATGCGGGCGATGCTGACGGGGTTCAGTTCGCCAGACGGCAGCCCGTCCTCGACACGCTGCTGAACCTGCGCATGGCGGGGCAGGGCGCCGACCGCATCTGCCAGAGCGCGCAGCGCCGCCAGCCCGTTCAGACCGCGCGGTGAAAGCTCGGTCACCTGCGTATCGGGATGCTTCATCTGGCTGGGCTTGTCGGGATAGGCAAAGAACGAGACAGGCTCGCGCGTCTCGACCGTGACGATCTGCCGGAACTCGGCCAGCGCCTTCAGCGCGGCATCGACATTATAGGGGATGCGCAAGGCCGTGACGCGACCCGCGCCGCGCTCGGTCCGGGCGCTGAAGAACTGGGTCGCGAGCGTCGCGCCCGTGCGCCCCGCGATGCGACCCGCCAGTTCCAGCGCCTCGCCCCGCATCGACTGGCCGCCGATCAGCAACATGGATTTCTGACCGGAACGCAGGGCGCGCGCCGCGGCCTCGACCGCGTCGAAATCCACGGCGTCCTGCTGGTCGGCCGCGGAAAGGCTCGCCACGCGCCCGCCTTCGTTCCAGGCGGTATCCCCCGGCAAAATCAGCGATGCGATGCCCGAGCGGCGCGCCACCTCGATGGCGCGGGCGGCATCCCCGCCGATGGCATCCGCCCCGCGCGAGGTATGGACCCAGTCGGATAGCGGCCGCGCCAGCCCCTCGATGTCCGAGGCGAGGGGGGCATCGAACTCCAGATGCCAAGTCGCATGCTCGCCGATGACATTGACCATCCCCGACGCCGCCTTGCGGGCGTTGTGGATGTTCGACAACCCGTTCGCGAGGCCCGGCCCCAGATGAAGCAGCGTCGAGGCCGGTCGCCCGGTCATCCTGAAATAGCCGTCCGCCGCCCCGGTGGCGCTGCCTTCGAACAGCACCAGCACCGAGCGCATGCCCTCGGTGCGGTCCAGCGCCGAGACGAAATGCATCTCGGACGTGCCGGGATTGGCGAAACAGACATCGACCCCCGACCCAACCAGAGTTCTGACCAGACTTTCCGCGCCGTTCATGCCTTATCCTTCATTGTCTTGTTCAGCGCGCGTGCATGGCCGCCGAGGTCGCGCCGACGCCGGTTTCGGCGCGGGCGATGGCGGCATTGACACGCGGCATGACCTCCTCGGCCATCAGTTGCATCGAGCGCCTGGCCAAAGCGGGCTCGACCCAGTCCATGCCGGCATAGACGAGTTCGCCGAAATCGCCGATCTGCTCGCGCAGCGCCAGGATCTGGTCGACCACGCTATCCACGGTGCCGCGGATGACAAGCTTGTCGAGCACATAGTCGAGGGTGATTTCCTCGTCCGGCTGCTCGCGCGCTTCCTTGAACAGCGGCAGGCGACCGATCTTGGTGAACTTGGTCAGCATCTGGTTGTAATAGAAGCGGTAAGGGCTGCGCAGGTCTGCGCCGCCATAGCGCTGCGCGGTTGCCTCGTCATCGGCGACAAAGACCGTGCGCGCCACGCGCCAGTCCGAGGGATCGGCGACCGCGCCGACCGACTCCTTGCCCTGTGCGTAATTGTCCCAATGCGTCTTGGCCCATTTCGACTGGAGGAAATTCGCCGAAAGGGGATGGAAGTCGCGCTTGCCCATCAGGACGACGCCCGGCGAGAAGGGGGCGACCACCGTGCCGACGATCTCGGGCCGGGGAAGCTGATAGGGCTTGCCCAGATGGCCGATGCCCATTTCCGGCCATGCCGTCTGCTCGGTCGTGACCTTGAAGCGGTTGTCGGGCAGGTCGATGCGATAGGGCGCCTCGCGGTTCCATATCTCAAGGATCACGTCGATCGCCTCGGCGAACATCTTGCCGCGATCCTGATCGAGCTGGCCAAGCGCCTCGGCATCCGAGCGCAGGTTGCCGGGGCTGATCCCGAAGATGAACCGTCCCCTCGACATATGGTCGAACATCGCCGCGTTCGACGCGATCAGCGTCGGGTGCATGTAGGAGAGGTTGGTCGTCCCCGTCGCCAGCTTGATATTCGTGGTCGAATGGATCAGCGAGGCCTGAAACAGGATGCTCGAGGTAATGTTCTCGACCCGGTCGGTCAGATGCTCGCCGATGAAGGCGTCATAGAAGCCCAGTTCATCGGCCAGAATGACGGCGTTGCGGTCCTCGTCGAGTGTTTCCGCCCAGGGCCGGTGCATCGGGTGCATCGGCATGGCGAAGTAACCGAGTCTCATGTCATTTCTCCTGAGCAGCGGCTTGCAGGCATTCTTGCGCGATGATGTCCACGAACCTCTCGGGATCGTCGATCATCGGGAAATGCCCGCAGTTTTCGATGATGTGCGTCCGCGCATCCGTGAGCACGGCATTGAATTTCCCGGTCTTTCCGACGGTCGGGCTGCGGTCGCCAAAGACCAGCACCTGCCCGGCGGGAAACCGTTCCAGATCAGCGGCGATGTCATATTCGCGAAGCGCCCACATCACGCTGAGACAGGTCTTGGACCCCGCCTTGGCGCGGTCGATGTTCCAGCGCTGCATCAGTTCGGGGGTCGCGTCGCGCAACCGGGGCGCGACCTTTTCCCGGGACTGGGTAACGGGCGCGTAATTCGCCTCGGTATTGTGCCAGTTGCCTTTCCATTCCTCGGGCGACCGGAACGGGCATTCCACCACGAAGATACGCTCGAACCGCTGCGGGTGATGGGCGCCGAGGGCCACGCAGATCGCCCCCCCGATCGAGGCGCCGGAGACGATGGCGCGGTCGATGCCCAAGGCATCCATCACCTCGATGACCGCGTCGGCATATTCCCTCACGGACATGTGCCGCATCAGCGGATCGCTGTCGCCCTGTCCGGGCATGTCCCAGGCGTAGACCTGGAAGCGTTCGGCAAGCGCGTCGATCACATGCTCGTATTCATAGGCCGATCCGCCATTGCTGTGCAGAAGCAGCAGCGGAGTTCCTGCGCCGGCGGTCAGCAGATGGATCCGGCCCTGGGATGTCTGAACGAAAATATCCTGCATGCGTCACTCCGCCTTAACTTCTTTTTTCGGTATAGCGAGGAGTGTTGCAGGACAAAATTGCACTAGTTAGAACATTACCTGTGAAGAATATTCCGGAAAGTTGGAACGCCATGAACAAATTCGCCGCCTTCCACTCCTTCGTCACGGTCTGCGAACAGGGCAGTTTCACCGCGGCAGCCAAGAAGCTTGGAACCTCTGCATCCACGGTCACTAAAACCATCAGCCGACTGGAGGACGAGTTGCGCGTGCGTCTTTTCAATCGCACGACCCGGCAACTGGTCCTGACCGAATCCGGGCAGGAATTGTTCGAGCGGGCCAAGCGGATCCTTCAGGACATCAACGAAACCGAAAGCATGATGCGTGTGGTCAGCAAATCGGTCCAGGGCACCGTCCGCATGGTCGTGCCGAACCTGTTCGGACGGCTGACGCTGGTGCCCGCGCTGGCCGAATTCTATGAGCTTTACCCGGACGTTAACCTGCAAGTGCATTTCAGCGACCGGCCCGTCGACCTGATAGAGCAGGGCTTCGATCTGGGCGTGCATACGGGTGAGCTTGGCGATTCAAGCATCATGCGACGGCAGCTTACCCGAGGCCCGATGATCACCGCTGCCTCGCCCGAATATCTGGAACGGCACGGCATTCCCCAGAAGCCGGAAGACCTGATGCATCACAACTGCATCCACGGCCGATTCGGCCTAGACTGGACCTTCAGAAGCGACTCTGCCAGCCGACAACGCATCAGGGTGTCGGGAAATCTGGCCGTCTACAACGGCGATGCTCTGCGCGAGGCCGCGGTCATGGGTCTCGGCATCGTTCACTCCTCGTGGTGGGCGCTGCGTCACGATCTGCAGGCAGGCAGGCTGTGCCCGGTCCTTGAGCCCTATCAGGTCGAGGGTCATGCCGTCTCCGTCATCTTCCCGGCGGGACGCCATCTTCCGGCCCGCGTCAGAGCGATGATCGATTATCTGGCGCGGATTACCGCTTCCGGTCCGGAGGCGAGAGTGCCGTAAATTCTGCTCGATGAAAAACCTGGTACATCTTGGTATACAACTTCTCGATCTCACCAGCTGAGAACTGCGGCTCGGCGGATGAAGCGCCGCCGACGGCGGCCGCCATGTTCTCGATCGCGGGGCGTGTCCAATCACTGATCATGTCGGATGGATATCGTATTTCTTCGCCAGCTCAGCCTCGTCTTTCCTCGCGGATGGCCTCACGAGCCACCTTCGCGTTGAACTCCGCAGAATAGCGTTTGCGTTTCGTCATTTCTGGTCGGCCTTAGGCGCTAAAACTTAGCCCTGCCCGAGTTTTTGCGACCACCTCTGTCCGCAACGGCGTGTGCGATCCGTGCAACTTCAGCTTCTAGCATAATGACAATGGCAGCGTCATGGCGCATTCGTGTCCTCTCAACTGGTGGCGCAGTTGCGGTGGGTTCAGGTCATGCACACTGGTTTTAGTCGCCTTTGTAAGTGACGACAATTGCGGCGCAAATCGCGTTCCTGGCGTCCTGCGCTGGCACCGCTTTACTAAGGCGTGCGTTAGGTGCGCTGGGTCAGCATGGTCCTTTGCTGCGCCGCGCCTGTCGCGACGCTCCGGGACGTTGATGCCCACCGCGACCACTACGCTTTTCTGGGAGCGGCCCATTCCGGCGCCCGGGTCCAACGTTCGGATGCCGAGCCGGGGCTTGTCGCCACGCCAGCTACATTCGAGGTGTTCCGGTCGTTGCGACCCGCGAGAACTGGCGCTTCATTTTGCGACCGAAAGGGTCAGAGCCTTTCCAGGAGCGCATCGGCGCGGGATGCGAATTCCGCGTCTCCTGCCGCCAGCTCCAGATCGCCGACGCGTTGCTGCCAGTCGGCGGTCGCCGCAGCCAGCGCGTTGGGCAGGCCCAGTTCGGAAAGCGTTGCCGCCACCTCTCGCATCTCGGCGGCGCGACGGCGCCCATGAACCATCATCCGTTCAGGATTGTAGGCGGCCTGTTTGGGCCATTCGATGCCGGGATTCGACGCCTGAAGCGAGGCAAGGACCTGCGCCTCGACCCCGGCACGGCGCGCGGCAAGCAGGCATTCAGCGGTCAGCGCCTCCATCCCCTTGATCATCACCGAACGGATCATCTTGATCGAGGAGGCGTCGCCCACGACATCGCCCGCGACCGTCGCCTGCATGTCCAGCGCCGCCAGAACCGGGGCGGCATCGGCGGCATGCGGGCCGGCGATCAGCAGTGGCGTGCGATGCAGTTTCGGATGGACCGGGGCCATGATCGCCATGTCGACATAGCGTCCGCCCGCCGCCTCGACGATCCCGCCCGCCCGCTGTTTCGCCCCGGGCGAGCAACTGTTGCCGTCGAACCAGAACGCCCCCGGCGCAAGGAAGGCGGCGGATTGCGTCGCCGCCTCGAGGGCGCGATCGGCGGTCACCAGGCTGAAGACGACCGTGGCCGCGGACAGCGCTTCGGCCCGGCTTGCGCCCAGTGTCACGCCCGAACGCGCGGCCCGCGTCTGCGGCAGGGCGGCGGCGGCGGGATCGTCGCATTTCGTGTCGAAGGCGCATACTCGCCCCGCCGCGTCGGAACCCCAGCCGGTCGCGAATGCCTCGGCGGCCTCGCCGAATCCGACAAAGGCGATGGCGCCTTGCAGGGTGTCCAGATCAGTCATGCAAATCCCTCCTGTTTGGGAAAGTGCTAGCACCGCCGCCCGGCAAGGCAAGGTCCCATAGCCCATGCTTATGATGCCGCACGCGCTTCGGAATTGCGCCCGACCGCCCCGGCGGCCAAAAGCGGACCGGTTCGGCAATGCGGAGGGCGAATGATGCGCGATCGGTTTTTGAAACTGCTGGGGCCTTCCGGCTGGCGCTCCACCGCCGAGGAGATGCGGCCCCACGCCCGCGACTGGCTGGACCGGCACGGCGAGACGCCGCTGGGCGTTGCCCTGCCTGCCACGACCAGCGAAGTCGCCGCGGTCCTGACGCTTGCCCGGGAAATGGGGCTGACGGTGACGCCACAGGGCGGCAATACCGGATTGAACGGCGGCAGCGTCCTGTCGGCCCAGGCGCAGGGAATAATCCTTTCGCTTGCCCGGATGATCCGAATTCATGTGATCGACCCGATCGGGATGACGGCGACGGTCGACGCGGGCGTGGTCCTGCAGAACCTGCATGATGCGGTGGGAGAGCAGGGCCTGATGTTTCCGCTGCACCTTGGCTCGGAAGGCAGCGCCCAGATCGGCGGGTTGATCGCGACGAATGCCGGCGGCAGCCTTGCCGCGCGCTACGGCATGATCGAGGCGCAGGTCCTGGGGCTTGAGGTGGTGCTGCCCGACGGCTCGGTCTGGGATGGGATGCGCGCGCTGATCAAGGACAATGCCGGCCTGCAACTGCGCAAGCTTTTCTGCGGGGCCGAGGGCCGTCTGGGCGTCGTCACCCGGGCGATCCTGCGTCTGCATCCCGCGCCGCGGGCCAAGGCCACCGCGCTGCTGGCGGTCGCCGATCTGGAAACTGCGCTGAAACTGGGTGCGGACCTGCGTCGCGAGGCGGGCGAGATGCTGGTGGCCACCGAGTTCTTCAGCGAAACCGGGTTCGAGATGCTTTTGCGCCATGTGCCCGCGCTGTCCCGACCGATCAAGGCGAATGGCCCCTTTTTCCTGCTGGTCGAACTCGCCAGTTCGTGCAAGGGCGTCGACCCCGAGGCAACCCGCGCCAGTTGATGGCCTATCTGGGGCTTACGCCCTCGGAGCATTCCAGCGGTTCAAGCCAGCGCCGGGGCGGCATCACCAAAGCCGGCAGCGGTCTCGCGCGGCGGGCCCTGATCGAAGGGGCCTGGAGCTATCGCATGCAGGCCCGTGTCAGCCGCAAGCTCCATGACAGGCTGGAGGGATTGCCCACGGCGGCCCGTGACATCGCCTGGAAGGGACAGTTGCGGATGTGCCAGCGCTATCGTCATCTGGTTGCGGCAGGAAAAGCCAAGGTCGTCGTCACCACGGCCATAGCGCGCGAAATGGTCGGCTTCATCTGGGCCATCGCTCGGGCCGTGACGCCGGTCCAAGGCCGCTGAACTGCGGCCAGCGAAGAAAACAACGCCCTGATCCCGTAGATGCGCAAGGTTGGGGGCGGAACGCGGTGGGGAATCCTCGTGCCCTGTTATGAGCCGACATGTCGACGCTCGCTTTTAGACCGAGGTAGCCCAAGACAAAACCACGGTAATGCGGTAACCAACCCGCGCATGAGAGCTTGCTCAACCGTCGTCTCAGTTCCGTCTCCTACCTTGCGCATCAACATCTCAACGCGTCCGGCGTAAGCCGGAATAGGTGCTATGGAGCAAAGGCTTGACAACGATCATGAGAGCAGGGTGCTGAAAAAGGCCGCCCCGAGGAACGGTTTCCCTCTACGCGGATGCTGGGTGGGGCTACCATTGTCAGCGTGAAACGGGCCCGCACGCGCTCGATGCCCCGATAGAGGGTCTGTGCCATGCCGCCGACGGTCTTAGCCCAGCCGAAGGGCTCCTCGATCTTTTCCGGCGCCGCTGGGATTTAGCGTAGCCGGGGTGCCGGGTGGTTCGTCCGTCGATGGCTGAATGGCGGGACTTTTGCGCGACATGCGGCGTCACCACCATCTGGCGGAGTTCGGCGACGAAGTCGGCGCTGTCGTAGCCGCGGTCGGTTGCCAAGGTCAGACGTCGTGTCGATCCGGGGGAGTGGCGATGAAGCATATCGATGGCGGCACGGCGTTCGGCGTGTCCATCCGCCCGTGTGAGATCGGCCTGCACGATCAGGCCGGAACGGTTCTCCATCAGGCTATGCCCCATGAAGCACAGCATTGCACCGGCGCCAGGAGACTTCTTGAACAGCCGGGTCGCCGGATCGGTCATCGACGCATGGGTCGCGTTGGAGCGCCTTTCTCCACGGAAATCGACTTCGGCGTTGCGACTGCGTTGTCTTGGGCGGGTCATCGGTTCGGGCTCAACGGTGGATTGGTCAGGGGAGGATGTTGGCGATATACGGTCACCTGGCGGATCACCCGGATCGTCGTCCCCGTTGGGCACCTCGTTGCTCTTCGGCTGGAAGCTCTTCATCGAGGCCCAGGCCTCCACTAGCGTGCCATCGACTGAGAAGTGATCGTCGGACAGCAGCGGCGCTACCTCTCGATGCGCCAGGATGGCGGCCATGATCTTGCGGGACATATCCGTCGTCAGCAACCGATCGCGGTTCTTCGTGAACACCGTCGGAACCCAGACCGCATCGTCGATGCCCAGGCCCACGAACCAACGGAACAGCAAGTTGTAATCCATCTGTTCCATAAGCTGCCGCTCGGATCGGATCGAATATAGGATCTGAAGCAGGCTGGCCCTGATCAGCCGTTCCGGTGCGATGGAGGGACGGCCCTCACCGGCGTAGAGCCGGCCGAACTCGCCATCCAGGGAACGCAGCGCATCGTTGACGACGGACCTGATCTTGCGCAGTGGATGCCGCGCCGGGATCCGCTCCTCAAGATCGACGTAGCTGAACAGTGATCCTGTAACCTCGTCTGATCCGCGCATCGCCAGCTCCGTCCATGCCGTGGTAGCGATGAATCATGTTCCATGAAGGGCGTCGAGGCTGGAGTTTTTCAGCACCCTGTTAGATTTGACTTCTACAACATGCCGTAGCCTTGTCAAACGTACCGGAATGATATTTTGCCAACCGTTATCTCGGCCAATTCGGTATCACCAATAGCTCAAGGAAGAGAGGTTGCGGTATTATGCTACCTTTTTACGGGGTAATCCGAGTTATGTAATAAGTAATTGGCGTTTCGAGCGCCAGCTCTGCCGGGCGCGCGGCAAGCAGAGGCGGACTTCGCTCGGCAATCACAGGCGATCCTTCTTCAACGTGGCCCCGATCCCGAAGAAATTTCGAACGCAGTTTCCTACCTGCTCAGGGCGCGGTCAGTGACGGGGCAAAATGATCTGCGTCGACGGAGGGCAGCACCTTGCATAGTAGACGCCCGATGCTGTCGTCCCGGAATAAACCGACGACGTTTCGACAGGTGAGAAGGCCATGGGAGTACGAGCGGAGACGGTCACTCTGATCTTTTTCAATATCTTCCTTTGAGTCTTCTTGGCTGTGCTCAGATCCAAGCTATGTGGCCTGCGATCGCCGTGGGCTTTGTTTATCGATGCGGGAGGGCATCGGTGTCGTAAATCCAGCGCGTTATTTGGCATGACGAGTAGCCCTACCTCGCAGAACTGCAAGACCATGGGATGGCCAGTCTGTGTTGCGGCCCTTTAATTGCGGATCTGGGTCAAGTCTATCAGATCGACCCGACGAAGGACACGCGCCGCAAATGTCACCTCGAGCGCGCATTTCTGGTCCGGGATGAAAGCACCTATCTGCTTTTCCCCTGCTCGATCCCCGGTTCCGAGGAATTGACTAAGCGCGGACGGACCGAGATCGTCCGTAAGGCGCAACGCCCGTCCTAGACACCGACCCCCAGCATGCGCCGGCGCGACCCGACCCTGCCGCAAAGCGTCGCCGGCGGCATCCCGGTCTCGGGGGGGTTGAACTGGCCCCCTTTTCGACCGGACACTTGGGCATAATCATGGAGGCTTAGGCATACGCCTG